>JBLFXD010000142.1:0-10865 GCA_047611045.1 Planctomycetaceae bacterium
TCGAGAGAGACTTCACAATGACTTCATCTGATATCCGAACTGAATTCCAGAATTACCGAAAAGCTGGCCTCAATGGAGATGACATGGCTGCGACTCATCTTGAGACGCGGTTCGGCGACGGGCTTGCTCGGTTTGTTCGTCGAGTCGTCCGAACGGGGCGGGGCACGGGTTCATTGGCTGAGTTCATTCTTCATGAAGCCAGCCTCGTGCGAGAACAGCTTGGCCTGGAACGCGACGAACTCGTCTCGGAATTGATCAGCCGCCTCTGCTCGGTTATCACCGGACAGGGCATCGCTGGTCGAGTCGACACCGTTTCGGTTGCTGGCCGTCAGACGGTATTCGCATCCTGAGCGACGTTCGCAGAGATTTGATCTCTGCGGGACCGAACTAGATTCGAACAGCGCATTGAGCTGCGATTGCGGCTCGTGCGCTGTTTTTGCGCGCCGATCGGAAACGTCTCGAAACCGTTTGTGAAGCCGCCAGTACCTCGAAAAGTGCCGACACGCGAGCATGCAAGTCGCGGATTATCGGCCCTCTCGGTTTCAGCAAAAGAATCGTCATTTGGTAATCCAGGTAGACTCGGAGTAGTTTGCGGCCTGCCGAATATTCTCCGGTCAGGGGAAGTCCAGGGCGTTTGTCAGCAATGTCAGCGAATCCGATTCTCGCATGTCGATAGTGTGCAACGGATGGTTCGCTCATGAGCAATTGTGCGACGGCAGGATGCGACTGCACCGCTCATTGGCACCATTCAGCCGGAACAATTCCGGCACTCAATCGAGTGGACTGACGCAGGATTCTCTTACCCACGGATGGGTCCAATGCAGATCAACGCCTGGCTGGAAGCACTTCGCAATCGAGTTACCCGGACCACAAGCCGACGCCGTACCGGCTCAGGTGACTGGTCGGAGTCGCAGGTCCTTGAGGATCGAACGAACCTCTCGGTGTCGACGTTCTTCATCGCGAATGAGCTGATCGCCACTTCCGACGCCGATGACGCGATCACGATTCGACGCGATCCGGCCAACACTAACTTTGTGCAGGTGCTGGTCAATGGGCAGGTCGACACGTCTGTCGCCGGCATTCCCGCGAGCCTGGTTCGAGGAATCCGCGTCACCGGTGGCGACGGTGCGAATCTGATCAACATTTCGGGAGTCGTCTCAACCGGCTTCACATCGTTGACGTCGGTTCGCGTTGACGGAGGAGCCGGCGACGACACCATCACTGGCAGCCTGAATGTCGACGACACGTTGCTTGGTGGCGACGGCGACGACATCATTACTGGCCTCGACGGTGCCAACCGAATCGATGGCGGCGACGGCAACGACATCATCAACGGCGGGCTGGCCAACGACACGCTACTTGGGGGCGACGGCGACGACGACATCAACGCCGGAACCGGTGACGACAGCGTGCTTGCCGGCGACGGTCAGGACACGATCGACGGGTCCATCGGTTCCGACACGATTGATGCTGGCGACGGCGACGACCGCGTCATCGGCGACACGCCAGGCTTCCTGGGCGGTGGTAACGATTCGCTGCTCGGTGGCGAGGGCGATGACACCATCATGGGGCTGACCGGTGATGACTTTGTCGACGGGATGGGTGGGAACGACGTCGTCAGCGGTGATGACGGAAATGACACCGTGTTCGGCGGCGGCGGCAATGATTCATTGTCCGGCGGCGCCGGCAACGACAACATGCGTGGCCATTCCGGCAACGACACCATCAGCGGCGATGCCGGCAACGACCTGATCGATGCTGGCGACGGCGACGACGTTGTGCTCGGCGACGATCAGTTCAGCACCGTCGCCGGTGCCGACACCATTCAAGGTGGGCTCGGCAACGACTCGCTGTCTGGCGGTCGAGGCGGCGACACGATCTTTGGCGGTGGTGGTCGAGACACACTGCTGGGTGAATCAGGAGATGACCTGCTCAATGGGAACTCCGGCAATGACAACATCGAAGGTGGTGACGGAAACGACAACGTCTTCGGCGGTGCAGGCAATGACCTGATCATCGGAGAAGACAGTTTCATTGCCTCGATTTCGGTTGGGAATGACACGCTCAATGGACAGTCAGGAAGCGACACCATTCTGGCAGGTCCCGGAGACGACCTTGTTCGCGGCGGGTCCGGCAACGATTCGATCCAGGGCGGATCCGGCAACGACACGCTCGACGGCCAGGGCGGCAGCGATATCGTCGACGGCGGCCAGGGCAACGACCTGGTTCGCTGGGGAGCCGGCCAGGGACAGGATGTCTTCACTTCTCAGGAAGGTGGAGACACGGTCGAACTTCGAGGAACCGGCGGTGCTGATACGGTCGTCATTGGAACGCCAGCGACGGGCACGGGCGTCACGATTACGGCTGGCGGAAACACGGCCACCGTTCGGTCATCTGTTTCACGCGTGCTGATCTCGACGCTGGGCGGTGACGATACGGTTACCGTCGGTTCGCTGACCGCAGCCTCTGGGATGACGGTCGAAGTCGACGGCGGTTTGAACAACGACATCATCAGCGCTGCCGGGTCAACGCTGAATGGAGCAGCTCTTGTCCTGAGAGGCGGAGCCGGCAACGACATGATCACCGGCAGTGAAGAAGAAGACACGCTGCAGGGAGAAAGCGGAAACGACGTCATCAACGGCGAAGACGGTGACGACAGCATCGACGGCGGCGACGGTGCTGACTTGATCGACGGCGGTGAGCAGAATGACGTCATCACTGGCGGCAACGGCAACGACACGATTTTCGGTGGATCGAACAGCGACATCATTTCCGGAGACTCCGGTGACGACTTCGTCATGGGTGAGTCCGGAGACGACACTCTTCTGGGTGGTCGCGACGACGACCTGCTCAACGGCGGAACCGGCAATGACACCATCGAAGGTGGACACGGCAACGACGACCTTCGCGGGAAGCAGGGCAACGACACGCTCGACGGCGGAACCGGCAGTGACAGGCTGAACGGTGACGACGGAAACGACCGGCTACGCGGCGGTGACGATCGAGACACGCTCAACGGCGACGCCGGCGACGACACGCTGAACGGCGGCGATGGCGACGACTCGTTGAACGGCGGCTCGGGCAACGATCTGATGACCGGCATGGACGGCAATGACCTTGTTCTGGGAGCATCGGGCACTGACACCGTGCTCGGCGGAGACGGCGACGATTCGGCTCGCGGCGGTGGCGGAAACGACATCGTGCTCGGCGGAGACGGAGACGACTTTGTCCACGGCAACAGCGGTGCGGACACGCTCGCTGGAAATCAGGGAGCAGACAGTTTTGGCAGCAACACGGTAGCGGCCGATATCGACGAGCAGTTCTCGATCGCCGCATCGCTGCTCGCCGATCTGGACCTGTAAGGATGACTGACCTTCAACGAAGGGTCGGGGTTGGTCTGTCGCGCTGCTGTCGGCGAAGCTGGTGTTTGCTGATCGGCGCGACAATGACGGCCGTTGCCATGGCGGGCGGCTGCCAGACGCCGCAGAAGCTGGAAGTTTCTCAGTCCGGAGCGCCGAAGTTTGAACGCTTCCGGGCTGAGTACCGCTTCGAGCAGGCCGACCAACTGCTCGGTCGCAGTTTCGAAACCGGAGCTGACGGAACCAACGAGAACGGCGTTGGCAACAACCCGCTCCGGACAGTCTCGGCGGAGGCATCGTGGTCGGCGGCTCGACTCACTGTCGAATGCCCGCATCCCGGCGGCGATGCGTCGTTGGCGATGATCGAGCTGACTCTGGGAAATCGTAGCGGTCGGAAATCCTTCGTCCGCAAAGATGTCCGGCAATTGGCGATCCCCAGATCCGACGTCGAGTTACTGATCGGTGACCTCGCCAGTCAGGGCTACTTTGACGAGACGTCAGCAGATTCCGGGAACACTCGACTGACGCTGCAGATTGACCGAGGCAGCATTGAGCGATCGTGGATCAACGACGCTCGGCTTCTGGACCTCGCTCGACAGACACTGCTCGACGGTCAGCCAGCGAGTTGAGAGCCGGATTGGCTTTGCAGGGAGGGCCGATCGACTCGAGATTTGGCGGCGCTATTCCGTCGGCAGTGAGTCCCAGTCGATGTTCAACTCCTCATTCAGTTGCGGCTCGACAGTCAGGCGGCCACCGCTCACGTAACGGTCTTCGCCAGCGAAGCGGCACCACGACAGTCTGGCAACGACCGTCTCAGAGCCAAACGGCGAGCGAAAACTGACCGCCACGTATCGATGTGGTAATGGGTCGGCGTGCTGAAACGAGATCCCGTCAACCGAAATGTCTCGGCCTTGCGCGATGATCGGTTCCGTAGCCGGAATGAACTGACCAGTATCTGAGTCTGTGGTCAGACCGACGACGTGCAGCGTTTCCGGAAACGCGACGCGATGTGCCCGTCGGTCATTCAGTAGTCCGCCCCACTGATGCCAGCTCACGCGCGGCGAGTCGGTTTCCTGGACGGTCGACAGGACCTCGTCCAGAGTCTTCGATGACGACTCTGAAACGGACGGGAAGTTGGTTAAGACGTTCATAGCCAGCACTCACTCAAAGTTGTAATCACCACTCTTCAAAGCGGCGTTCAGGGATGCGCGACAGAAGACGCAACGCTGCCAGGGCGAGCCACTTGGCAGAGCGATTCAAAAATACGTCGACGTCAATCGCGGTCAAACAATTCTGGACGCGTTGCGGTAAACCCTTTCATCAATGACGCACGGTCGCCAGTTTCATGATGCTCGAAGTCACCATTCACGGTGCCGGTACTCGCCGGTGTTGCCTCGATGCATCGTGAGGCTCTTCCCTCAAATCCTTTGTAACTCAAGCAACGCCCGAGTGTTGCAACTGAATCGGGGCAATGCGGCACGCTATCGGCGCTCGGATTGCTTGACGGTCTTCCGTTGAGTGTCAATCCGTCAGCCGTGAGGGTAATGCCATGAGTATTTCAGGAGCAGGTGGAGTTGGAATGGGCGGCGGCGCTGCCGGCATGGGCGGAGCTGTGGGAATCGGAGGTGCCGCTGGCGCTTCAGCGGGATCGCCCGCGGGTTCGGCGACTGCTCCGGGAGGAGCAACTCAGCCGGGCATGCCGCAGAACATGCAGTCGCTCGTCAACGCGATGAAAGACTTCAGCTCAGCGGAAATCTTGATCGCTCTGATGCTGGCCAACGCGGCCGGCGGCAAAGACGACGAGAAATCCGGCGGCAGCGCGGCAGCTGGTTTCCTGGCTGGCCTCGCAATGGCCGGCGGTCTGGCCCAGGGCGGCGGCGACATCAATCTTTCCGTCGAAGTGGCCGGCGCACAAGCCCCTGGTGCAGCGGGTGGTGCTGGCGGAGCGGGACTCGGCCTGAACGTTTCGGTGTGAACCGCGGCGCTAACCACCGATCATTAACTCCGCAAAGTCGTGGATGAGTTCACCGCGTGAGCCAATCCCGACTCGATGTCCGGATACCGAAGCTGCACACCGAGTTGGTCGCGCAGCTTCCGATTGCCGCATCGCTTGTTGATGCCGCGCGAATGGCGAGCGACGGCGATGGGATCGAAAATCGGCTCGGGGGCACCCACGAGTTTTGCGAGCAGGCGGTAGTACTCGCCGCGCAGAATCGGACGGTCGTCGCTCACCAGGTAGATCGAATCGAGACTCTTCGCCTCGGCACACGTCACAACAGTTTCGGCGGCATCGTCGACGTGTATCAGATTGAGCCAGCCTCCTTCCGGACCCGGCAAAGGCTGCGCGTTCTTCAGCGCGTCGATGCGCGACAGCAATCGATCCGGACCGTAGATCCCCGAAGGCCGCAACACTGTCCCTTGCCCGCTCGTCGCGTCACTCGAAAATCGATCGAGTACCAGCCCCTCGGCGGCGATGCAGATTTCGCCGCTCTCCGTTTCTGACGCGGCTGGTGACTCCTCGTCGACCCACTCTCCAGCCTGCTGGCCGTAAACGCTGGTGCTTGAGATGTGAATGAAATGGCCGCACCGGCCAGCCATTCGGTCCAGCACGTTCGACAGTCCGCCGACATAGACTTCACGCTTGGATGCACTCGCGGAGCGATCGAACCCGACGGCGTGCAGAATCGTGTCACACTCTGGCAGCGACTCCAGACTCGCAGCATTGGTCACGTCGCCGAGAAGCGGCAAGACACCCAGCTCACGCAACGCTGCAGCGTTCTGCTTCGACCGAGTCAAAGCGAAAACTTCATCGCCGCCTGCAATCCAACGTGCAGCCACGCGACGCCCAAGATACCCGCACCCAACAATCATCCGCCGCATCAATGATCACTTCCGTTCGAAGACGCACGCCGGACCAGGCTCCGGCATGAAGAGCGAACCGACACCCGTCAGCCCGAAAGAGTAGTAAGCATCGTCGAAGATCCCAACTGCCGGTAAACTCCGACAGGGAGTAGACGTCTTCGCGTCAGACCAGCCTACGGAACGAGCGACGAATCAACGTACGGAACCTGGAGACCTCATAACATGCTTGTTCAATTCGGAGACTGCCGTATCGAGCTTTGTCAGGGTGACATCATCGAGCAGGACGTCGACGCCATCGCGAATGCTGCGAATTCAGAACTTGCAGGCGGGGGTGGCGTTGACGGTGCGATCCATCGAGCGGCTGGCCCCACGTTGATGAACGAAACTCGAACGCTGTATCCCGATGGGTGCCCGACCGGCAGCGCTGTCGCGACAACGGGTGGTCGACTCAAAGCAAAATATGTGCTGCACGCCGTCGGGCCAGTCTGGCGCGGCGGCACCGAAGATGAGCCGAAACTACTGACGTCCGCCTATCGAACATGCCTGGAACTCTGCCGCGAGCACAACTGCGACAGTGTTGCGTTTCCCGCAATCAGCACGGGCGTGTACGGTTACCCGATGGACCTCGCGGCCGAGATCGCTCTGAACGTCGCCCGAGACTTCGTCGTCGAATACAACTCCCCCAAGCTCATCCGGTTTGTCCTCTTCAGTGATGGAGCATCCGGAGCGTTTGCGAGAGTTCTGGAGTCGATGACCGAGTGACGGAAAGCCACAAACTTCACTCGCCCTTTGTGAATTCAAACACCGTACCACGCAGGAATTGGGACCAGCATTGTCCGAACCGACGATCGAACAGTTTGTGACCTCAGACGGTTACCGCCATCACTTCCGACGGTGGGTGCCCGCAGGCAAGCCGAAGGGCTTTGTTCTGTGTCTGCACGGAATTCAGAGTCACTCTGGGTGGTACGAATACTCCGGCGGAAAGTTGTGTGACGCCGGCTATGAAGTCGTTTTCGTTGATCGACGAGGTTCTGGGTTGAACCAGCTTGAACGAGGACACGCGCGGCATCACGACCGGCTGATCAACGACGTCGTCCAGGCTCTGGAAGATTTACGGATTCGTCGCAACGAGATCGCACCGACCGTTCCCGTGACGCTGCTTGGTCTGAGCTGGGGCGGGAAACTGGCTTCGGTCGTGGCCGCTCGGCGGCAGGAACTGATCGATGGATTGGTTCTGCTTTACCCTGGCATCCGGTCGCATTTCGAAGCGAGCATTCTGGACAACGTCAAACTGTCGCTGGCTCGTGAGGCGGAGCTGTTTGAGAAGCTGATCCCGATTCCGCTGGATGATCCGGAACTGTTTACCGGCGTGCCCGAGTCGCAGGCGTTTATTCGCAACGACAATCTGTCGCTGCGAGACGTCACGGTTTCGTTTCTATTGGCGAATCGCGAATTGGATACCCTCACGCAGGCCGCTCCGCCAGAGATTCGCTGTCCGGCGATCATGATGCTCGCCGGCAAGGATCGGATCATCGACAACGCAGCGACCACGAACTGGTACAACTCGCTGGCTTCGCAGGAGCGAGCGTTGTTCGAATATTCCAACGCCTGCCATACGCTGGAGTTTGAACCTGACCGCGATCAGTGGATCAGCGACCTGACCGACTGGCTGGACGGCCTGCGGCTGACCACGTGACCGAGCACAAGGCAGTTTGTGTCCCAACGTGCTGAAAGAATGTCCGCGAGCTCGGCTGGTCAACATCGCGTCTCAACGCTTCAATCGAACCATTCGCCGGCCATCGCGAGAAATCCTGCGAGCTTCCATCCCCACCGTAGGTTATGACAAGCACCGCGCCGGCATAACATTCAAGAACACAAAGATTTGGTATGCCGGCGCTTCGCTTGTCATACCCTACGTCCTCGGCCTTCTTTCAATTCTGGACGCACGATGAATCAGTTCTCACCAGAGACGTTTGCCGCTCGAATCTTTCGTGGCGGCCGCGCATCAACAGCGGCGATCGTTGCAGCGTCACTCTGTCTTGTTGCCGGTTGTGGTGATGACTCAACACCGCTGGAGCCAGACATTATGAATCTGGACTCCGATTTTCAGTTTGACGTTTCTGTCCTCGATTCAGTGGAAACGTCTGGAACGCCGACCGTCTCACCTCCGAGCCAAGCCGAGACGTCAAACGATCAATTTGAACCGCCGAGTTCGGATGACATCACAGCGCAGAATGCGACTAAGAACGAAGCGACCGCGGATTCTGACGTCGCGACAGAAGAGCCGTTGGTGGAAACCGAAGATGCACCAAAGAAACCTGCCGGAACGAAACTCCCGAAGGATTTCCTGGAAGGCAGCGAGCTGACGCCGCTGAATCCTCAGAAGACGGTGCTGCTGGACATTCCGGGTAAACGCGTTCTGCTCAAAGCCAGAGTCTGCCTGACCGAGGGTCTGCTGGAGATGCTGCTCTGTCCTCACCAGACGAAGGAGCACGAGTCGATCCTCTCGACCGAGTCTCAGGCATTCACCGTCCACACGGGGTTGCTCGCTCTTGGCTGCAAAGAGGGGAAGGCCGCTCGCTATGACTCGGAAACGGAAAAGTACACGCCGGCCAGTGGTCAGATCATCGACGTGTTCCTCCACTGGATGGACACTGAAGGAAAGCTGCATCGAGAACGTGCGCAGAACTGGGTTCGTGGATCAACGCATCACTACTACTCGGCGGAATTCAAGATACTTCCGAAAGACCTGAAACTGGTCCCTGACGGCAACCTGAGATACGACGACGTCAACCAGTACCTCTTCTGGTACGGGCCGATGACCGACGAAGAACTGGCCGAGTGCCTGAAGATGAGTTCCGACGAGAAGTTTCAGGCAGCGATGAAACAATTCCACAAGGACGGACTGGAAAAGCCAATGACCGCCGACTGGGTGTTCGTCGGCAGCGGCTTTTACGAAGACGGCGACGCACCCAAGCAATACCTTGCCGAAGGCGGATACATGATCTGCGTCGCCAACTTCGCGATGGCCATGCTCGACGTTGCCACTCCGAGCGACTCGAACGGCACCGAGTCACTTTCCTACGAAGCGGCAACCGACCGAATTCCGCCGCGCGAATCCGAAGTCATGATCGAACTGGTGCCGCGCCCGGCGAAGAAAGCGGACGACGAGAACGCCGCTCCCGCCGCCGCTGCCGACAAAGCAGACTGAGGTTCCAGCCTACAAACGATCCGGATTTCTCTACCAGATCGTCGCGGTCGTGCGAGGCTCGGTGACCACGGGCAGCTCGGTTCCGGGTTCGAGGAACAACGCACGGACCATTCCCATTCCGATCGGCTTGCCGGCTGACCATGACCAGCCGACAGAGGTTGCTCGCCCGGCTTCTTTGTCTTCCTTCTTCGGATTCAGCAAAGCCGTTCCGACAGGCGGAATTTCGGGCGAGTCAATCACGAACGACGCCAAGGCCTTATTCACATGCCCCATCGCGTTGAGGCGTGCGATCGGTTCCTGCCCGAGGTAACAGCCCTTCTGGAACGAGATTGCCTGCTCAGTTCGAGCCGCTTCCTGAGCGAGATTCTCGTCTGAGAGGTCGATGCCGTAGACGGGAAACCGAGACTCGATCCGCAGCGACTCGAAGACGCTCGTTCCAGCCGGAGCGATCTCCGACTCAGTTAACCATTGCCAGAGTGAGTCGGCGTGTTCGGTGACGGTGCTGATCAGAAATCCGCAGGAGCCGAAGATGTCGACACGCTTCGCATGGCACTCGAAGTTCGCCTCGCCCAACTGCAACGTCGTCGTGAAGTGTCGCCAGGGCTCCAGCTCGGCAACATTCAGTCCGGCATCAGAGAGCTTCTGAGCAGCCTGCGGTCCCGACACAAGAAACTCCGCGAGTGTTTCCGTACGGTCGACCAGTTCGAGGTCCTCGACGAGGTGATATTTGTTGAGGTGCGACGTCAGCGCCTCACCTTGCCCCGGCACTGATTCGATCCACAGCGAATCATCATCGGCAAAAACAAAGACGTGGCCGAGGAGTCGGCCTTTCACGTTGCACAGAAATGCTTCGCAGCCGAATCCGGATTGCAGCCCCTTGATATCGTTCGTGCAGAAGCCGTGAAAGAACGACCGGCGGTCCGGTCCGGTCATGCGAAGTTGCGTTCGATCAGAAACGTCGAAGACGGCGGCAGACTCCGTAGCGGCTCGATATTCCGCCTCCGGGTCACCGAAGTCAGATTGAGAATGTCGCGGCTCCACGCTGGCGTCTCCACTTGTTGAATTCTGCTGGCTCATGCGGCAGGGACGGTATTGCACTCTCGACACGGAAGCAAACCGCGACGAATCGTAGGGTGGGCAATGCCGAACGTTGCTCGGCACAAATCATGCTTCCGCGAAGCGGGGCATGAAAGTCCCCTCTCCCCCGCTAAACATCTCTCTTTTTGAATTCGAGTTGCCTGAGGTGGTGACAGTTTCACGGACAGGTGAGTCTCTTATTTTGGGTTCCAGAAAGGAGCCTGAAAATGGCGAAGAAGAAATCGTCGAGTCGTGGAAAAGTGGCCCGTCGTCGGTACGCAAAGGAGTTCAGGGAAGAAGCGGTTCAGATGTTGCTCGATGGTCATTCGGCGGTGTCGGTTGCCGAACGGCTGGGA
>JBLFXD010000143.1:0-10852 GCA_047611045.1 Planctomycetaceae bacterium
ATTCGGCGTGTCCAATCCGGAGTCCGGGTTGTAAATCTTGAGATCAAACGGCGACTGATCATCGACGATGATGAACAGGATGTTCGGCCGCTTGTCGGCGGCAGACACCGCTTGAACAAGCTGACTTACTAGAAGCAGCAAAGCTACCGAGCCCACAAAACGCAAGATTCGTCGGTTTATCAACATCGCTCAATTCTTTCTTCAGTTGTCAGTTTCGCAAACCAAGTGCCGCTCAAGCCGGACTATTTCTTTCGACGGTTGACGATGCCTTCGAGTTTCTTTCGCTCAGCTTCCAGGACGTCGTCGGCAATCTTCGCAGGAACCACTTCGTCCATATTCAGCTTTTCGTCGGCAGGTAACTTTCGAAGTTTGATCGCTCGATACCAGACGGGATCGCCGTGATCCTGCAGCGAAAGATGGGCTCCACGTGCCGGCAGTTTGGCTCCACGTTTTTCAAGCATGTCGATGTTGAAAGCCCACTTCGAATCTGAGTAATCGAGATGGATGACTTTCTTGCCGTTCAACCAGTGCTGGATGATCGTGCCTTTGCAGACGATTCGCCCTTCGTTCCACTCGCCGACTGGCTTCGTCGCGTCGTGTGAAGGAGCCATGCAAAAGTAGAGTGATGCGGCGCTGGTTCGGGGATTCTTCCCGTCAGCGTGAACGGCGTTGTCGAGAATCTGGTACTCGTACTGCCCCGGTCGATAGTAGACGCCGCTGTTGCTGCCTTTGGCGACTTTCCAATGAAATCGCAGTTCGAAGTCGTCAGGGATTTTCTTCGCCTTGTAGACAAGACTCCCGCCTTTGCCTTCGCGAGTGATCACTCCGTCTTCGACTTTCCAGTTCCCCCCGTGTTCCCAGCCATCGCCCAAGGCTTTGCCGTCAAAGAGTGCTTCGAAACCTGCTGCTGACTCAGCTTCGGTGAGAGCGTTGACGTTTCCGGCGATCGCCCAGTCGCTTCCAGTAATGAATGCGGAAGACAGTACGGTCGCTATCAAAAGTTGCGTTCTCATGTTGATTCACCTTTTGCAAAGGAGCATTGAGATTGGTTTGGTGGAACGCCGGACGAGAGTCAGACGGCATTCGAAGGCCACAACGTTACACGATTCCGTGCAACGATTCACTTCTTGCCTTCAGCTCGGCGAGCCCGAAAGAATTCCTGCAGGATCGCTCGGCAATCGTGCTCCATCACGCCGCCCAGAACGGTGCAGCGATGGTTGAGGCGTTCGTCGTCGGTGATGTTGTAAAGCGTGTGGCACGCTCCGCCCTTCGGATCGGGAGTTCCGTAAATCACCGTCGGAATTCGGGCCTGCACGATTGCCCCGGCACACATCGGGCACGGTTCCAGCGTTACGACCAGCATGCAGTCTGTCAGTCGCCACGAGCCAAGCGACTCGGCCGCCTGAGTGATAGCGATGATCTCGGCGTGAGCCGTTGGATCCTGCAGGGTTTCACGCTGGTTGTAGCCCGTCCCAATAATCGAATCCCCGTGAACAATGACCGCTCCGACGGGAACTTCACCTTGTTCGAAGGCCACTGCCGCCTCATCCAGCGACCGTCGCATCCACGTTTCGTGCGGCTGCAGTGGGTTATCGGCAAAGATCACGAACGTTGGCTTCCCGTTGAGGCGGACAGACATCCGGCGCAATCCACTGATGGGCGAGCTGCCGGAAATTTCAGGAGCAGGTTAACGATCGCGTTATCGTAGCCGGCATCGACTTATGGAGCGACGAAGCCGATCTCGTACCAGTTTACGTAGGCCTCGTCGATGATATCTTCTCCTGCGTCAACGATTGTGTCGGAACCGCCGCCGGTAGCCAGCGTGTCCTGCTCACCTCCGCCGTCGAGAATATCGTTATCGGCACCACCAATCAGTAGATCGCCATCCAGACCGCCCACCAGTTGATCGTCGCCGTCGCCAGCATCGAGCGTGTCTGACCCGGCGTCTCCAATCAACATGTCATTTCCATGCCGACCAAACAGCATATCGCTGCCTGAATTGCCGACGACAGTGTCATTCCCAAGTCTGCCGTCGAGGATATCGTCGCCGCCTCCCCCCATCAGATGGTCGTTTCCACGTCCGCCAATCAGTGTGTCGCCGTCACCGTTACCGTTCAGGATATCGTTACCGTTATGTCCTGCGATTACGTCTGATCCGGCAGAACCGTCGATTGTGTCATTGCCACGGTGACCTAAGAGCCAGTCGTTCCCTTCTCCGCCGACTAGTGAGTCATGACCAGCATTGCCAGCGACGCGATCATCGCCAGCGTCTCCATAAAGACGATCATTACCGCCGCGACCCAATAGCGTGTCGTCCCCATCGCCACCGAAGAGCGTGTCGTGGCCAACAGAGCCTATAAGAACATCATGCCCCGCTCTGCCCTCGACAACGTCGTTACCGGAACCGCCAATCAATGTGTCTGGACCTGCGCCGCCGATCAGTGTGTCGGCACCACTTCCTCCCAGTAATACAACGGCCTGATTCACTGCGACGGTCGTGTCAATACGGTCGCTGGCACCGTCACCAGCAATCCTCAACATTACACCAGCTGGAATGACCGAAAGCAGTACGAAGTAATCGTCGCCGCTGCCAAGACTAAGTGACACAGTATTAACCGAATCGAGATCGTATTCGTAGACCTGATCGTACCGAACGGCCAAGAGCAGACGATCTGTGCCGCCACTGTTCTGAAACTCGAGCGTTACGACATCGTCTGTATCGCGAATCGCATCGATGTCCAGTGACTCGCCTGCCCGTGTCGCCGCGTAGCGAGGTTCTGCATCGCGAACCAGCACGCTGACGTGTTGTGTGAACGTTTCTCCGACTCTGTCCTGAATTGTGACATCGACTTCGTAAACGTTGTCCTGGTCTGCGTCCTGTGGCACACCGAATTCCGGTGGGTTCGGAAACCGCAGTACGCCCGTTGCACTATCAATCAACAAATACGCGGCGTCGGTACCGCTCAACGAATACACCAATGACCTGAAATCGTGAATGTCTTCATCCACACTGCTAACTGTCGCAATTTGCGTTGCACCTTCAATAATTTCGTACGCATCGCCACTGTTGATTGTGGGAACACTGTTGTCCACCGGCGCCCCCTGCAGCGAGAAATCAATCAGGAATGTTTTGGTCGCAGATGGAGCGTTGCTTGCCTGCTGGTCGACAGTCGATACGTCAACACCCAACGTACTGGTAATGAGCAGCTTGGAACCGTCTGCTGAAGAATTCGGGAAGAACTGACACTCCGGACAGCTTACTCCAGTTGTGTTATTGTAAGCGCCAGACCGATGCTTTGTGACTCGAGTGATGTGGTGCTCTTCAGGCGTAGCGGCCCCAAGAGTGACCCTGACATAGTCTCCGGAATACGTTCGATGCGCCAAGGTATTGTAGGACGCAAAGACATAACCGCCGCTCGCTCTGACTTGATTCGTCCCGGATACGTGGTCAACCAGCGACTCGTATCGGCCACTTGAGTCCACTCCTGGCGTGAGCAGATGGAAATCACCGGTTTGCGTGTTTACTGCGATCAGGCTGCCAATCGTCGCCGGACCGTCTGGGTAATAGTCAACAACATTGCCTCCCGACCTACTAACGGACTGACCGACCATCGACAGTGAAATACCGCCAACAAAGTAAACCTGCTGATCCGCACCGTAGGCAAAAGTTGGATGAGCCAGTTTGAACGGTAGCACTCCAGACTCGAATTCTTCAGTTGGCGTTTCGTAAAGAGCAGACGGTACATTCAGGAGCGGCCAACTCCACATGAGCCCTTCTGTCCCGTTTGGTTCATCCAGACGCTGAGTGCCAGGGATATCTGGCATTTCGCCCAGATCGATCATCACGAACCGATCCTTCAGGCTATCCGGACTCCCACTCCGGTCATCTCCCAGTGCAAGGAATGAGGCATCCGGCGCGCTGTAAAGATCGTCACTTGCGTCAACCATCCCCGCCAGATTGTAACGGGCAACGACCAGCCTATCCCAGTCTTCGGATTCAGCAGCGGAGAGATCGAGAATCAGTGCTGCCTCAATGGTCCGCTGCGTTGGCGATTGGCGACTCGACTCAAGAACGGCAAGCATTTCTCCGTTGTGGTCACCAAGACTGCCCATCATTACTCCAGCCTTGGATTGCACAACGCCAAACGATTGTCCATCCGGTCCTTTCAATCTCACAGTTTTCGTGATACCGGTTGTAATGTCACCAATCTGCAAAAATGCTTCGTTGTCACCAGTGGCATCATAAAATCGGGTCGGAGTATCGGGATTCAGGCTCCAACGGAAGTTGGCCAGCGCAGGAGTGAACAGATACTCGGGAGCGCCAGTGTTGACGTTCAGAATCAGACTGTAACTTTCAGGCTCAAGAAGACTGTATTCTGGCGACCTTGCATCGATGACAGCGTAATCTCCTGTTATGTTGAAAACAGGGTTCGACCACTCGCCGCTATAGTTTGAGAGTCCCCATTCAAAAACTCTGTCAGTACCATAGACAGTAATTCCGTCTGGAAGCGGAGTCCGATACTCGCCAGTCAAAAGGCGAAGGTTCTGTTCCGTTTCTGGATCAAACACATAGTCGGTACTTTCCTCGGCGATGTAGTCGGGAAGTCCAACCGCGAAAACGATATCGTTGAGATCATCATCCAGGCTGTCCGGTTGCGGCCCCGCTACTATCGCGTAGACAGTGTCCTGCCCTTCGCCGCCAATCAAAGAATCGATTCCTACGCCACCATCCAATGTGTCGTCACCGTTCTCGCCAATAAGTGTGTCCGCTCCGACTGAACCTGCGAGACTGTCGTTGCCGAGTCCACCGCTTATTACATCATCAAATGCCGAACCGGTGACGTAATCATCTCCGGCGCCTCCGAAGATGTTGACTGTTTCGAGCTGGGTATAGCGATTCTGTGTTCGGAGGACGTTATGCAAGTCCAACGTGTTGCTGTACTCATTGCCAAAGATGACGATCTCATGGATTTGATTGGAGTCAACACGTCCATCGGGAAGGGTTCCGGCGCCCCCGACAGAAGATCCGTCAACGCGAAGTTTCGCGTAAGTCCCTGAGTTGGCGAAAATCAACTCTGTTTCCGTTCCAGTCAGTCGAACGGTCAACGTGTTGGCCGTGAAGTCAACCAGCGTGAGCAGCAATCGCGGCTCCAGCAGCTGTACCGGACATGAACCTGAGGTCCGGCGCAGCATTGATGATCTGGAAACAGACGGCCGCTGATAGAGAAATGGCAATTGGATGGAGCTAAACCATGATCTCCAATGTGCAAACTGCTCCTTCATACAGACAATCGTGCCGGATGAGCGTCGCGTGGCATTAGTTCGGCTGCAGAAGGTCATAGCGGAATTGTTTCTGAATCCCACAGGATCAGGGCACTTTCTGAGCTCCTGACCAGCTGAATGCTCAATCTGATGTCTCCACCTTAGGCGTAGCTTTCCAGTGTTCAGCAGTCTTCTCGGCTGGCGGCGCAGCATCACCAGTTGTCGCATCATGCGGCTGCGATAGAACATCGAGGATCATCCTGTCACGTCTCTAGAAACGGAACTTCGTTCGAGAGCCTCCCGCTCAGCGTGGACAAGGAAATCCATCCCTATCATTTCGATATCTCAGTAAACTAAGTGATTCAATAATCAATCGTGTGGTGTGACTGTCAGATTTACCAAGCGTGCTGGAAACGGTGGAGCACACAAAGCGGTATCGACCGATCAGGAACAACAGCGACGAGACATGAAACGAACCAGTTTCGCAAGATGCCATACGAAGCACGTTCAAACGTATCCGAGCGAGCAAATACAACAGACCGAGTATCAACTGATCCGATTACAGACTCAATGACCACATCCGGCTGCGACTGACCGATTTCGAATTGGATCCGGTTTGTCACGTTGGGACGGTCATCGACGGCATCGTCAATACCTCAGCAAACAGATGCAGCTTAGATTCTCTTTGCCAGGCAAACATAGAAATCCGGTTCGAGCTGACAATGTGACAACTTTCTGCGCGTTGGATTACTCAGAAACGTCATAAATGGGCAGCGATATTTCCAGCGGAGGCAAACCTAGCACGATGGCTGATCGCAACACCTGGCAGTCGCTTCTTACATTAAAGAATGACCGCCGTGATGTGGCTACTTATTGCGACCCGTCGAGAGGTCGTACGTCGCTCGTTGAATTCTCGATTGCCGACCGGACAGCGTTTTGAGCTGCTTGAGCAATTCCGGCTCGCCGGCCTGATCGCCTTCGATCATGCGGCCGAGCTGTCGAGTGCGGCGGTTAATCCGAAGCTGCAGCGACCTCAACATCTTCAGTTCAGACAACGCATCGACGAGGGGTTTGTCTTGAGGCTGCCCTTGTTGTTGCTCGCCCTGTTGCTGCTCTTCATCCTTCTTCTTTTCCATCTCTTTCTGCAGTGCATCGACCATCTCCTCGATGGCCTCGATGACCGCCTGTTCGAGCGTTTGCGTCAGCTCTCCCGCCTTCCCCTGATCAAGCAGCTGCACGATCGAAGCGGCGTCTTCCCGAATCGCTTCGACGGCTTCGGGAAACGCGACGGACGAACCTTCCTCACGAAGAACAACTAAAGCCTTTTCGACTTCCTGAACAATTTCCTCTTCCGAAGTCGCCAGTTGCTTGCCGCGAGCAATCATGTTTGCATCTTTACCGTCGGCCTCTTTTTCCAGCCGAACGGTCTCCTGATAGACCAGCAACTGCATGCTGAGCATCTTGCGAAAGCGTGACTCCAGTGACGCCAGCGTGAGACTCTTCTCTTCTTCACGAAGCTGCCTGAGGATTTCTTCGAGTTTCTCTTTCGCTTCGAGCAACTGCCGGATGGCTTCGTCCTGATGCTTCGAGGCTTTACCGCGATCTTTCTTTTCCTTCAATTCCTTGATGGCATTTTCCATCTCCTGACGAGCTTCCTCGAGATCTTCCCGTCCCGGAGTCTTCTGCTGATTCTGCTGTTCGTTCGGCTGACCTTCCTGTGGTTGCCCATTCTGAGGCTGACCACTCTGCTGCTGACCGTCCTTCGGTTCTGGGCCGTCCTGAGGAACTCCGTCTTTGGGTTCCCCTTCTGACGGCTCACCCGCCTTTGGATCTCCGTCTTTTGGCTCACCAGGTTTCGGCTGCCCGTCTTTGGGGGCTCCGTCTTTGGGGGCTCCGTCTTTGGGGGCTCCGTCTTTGGGGGCTCCGTCTTTGGGGGCTCCTTTCTCCGAACCGTTCTCGTCCGATTCCTTCGGATCGGAGTTTCCATCCTTCGATGGCGATGGTTCTTTCTGATCCCCGTCTTCACCCGGCGGCTTCTCGGAGTTCTTATCATCCTTCGGATCGGCCGCTGGATTGTTCGACTCGCGTTCCGCCTGTTTCTTCGCATCCTGCTGCGTCACGTCGTCAATCAATTTGCCAGCGTCCTTCGAGACATCATCCTGCTCACTCGCCGACTTATTCGGATCGGCTCCTCGCTCGGTATTCGCTCGAACGTCCTTCTCTTTGCCGATCAACTTGTTGACGTTCTTCAGAATCTCCTTCACCCGTGCGCGTTCCGCTTCAATTTCGCTGATGCGGTTCTCGCTCTGAAGCAAGTCGAGCAATGCCACGAGACTCGCAACGAGTTCTTCCTGCCGCTGAATCGAATCGCCAAACTGCGGAGTCTTGCCGGTCAGCAGCTCCTGAATGATCCGCATCTGGCCGATCACTCGTTCCTGCTGGCTCTTGCTGTGCGTTCGAAACAGCAGCTCCGCGCGTTCCGGGTCGGCCTTGCGAAGCTGCTCGGCCATCTGCACCAGCTCTTTCTCGAACCGATCAAACCGGCTGAGCACCGCCTGCTGACCAATATCCAGCGGCAGCGCTTTCTTAGCGGCCGCCGGGTTCTCAATCGGACTATCCTGCGCGGAAACCTTCGGCGCGACGCCGAGAATACATCCGAGAAGTGCAACACAAAGTGGGGCGTTCGTAGAACGACAACGCATGGCTCAGCTCCAACCGTCAGTAGGGTGGGCACTGCCCACCACAATTATCTCTGACTGGTGGGCAGTGCCCACCCTACTCTTCTGATCGAATCCTGCTTCACGCAGCGAGAACAACGCCAGTCTACTGCAACGACTCCAGAAGCAGCTTTCTTTTTCGCTCCTTCTTCGTCCGTTCCAGAAGCTGCTGCTGCTGTTCGAGGATCAGCTTTAACTCTTCAACGGCTTTTTGAAACTCTTTCAGCTTCTCCATCTCAGCCAGCACGCGTTCCATGCGGATGATCATGCCTCGCAGCATCTCAACACTTTGATCGATTGCTTCCGTCGCGTCATTGCCTCTTTCGTTCGTCAGGCGAAATACGCCAAGTGCCTCATCGACCGCGGGGAAATCGGTGGCGTTGATCAGACCGAGCGGCTTCACAATGCGATCGTCAATTCGCTCCAGGGTCTGAGGTGTGTGCAGACCGTTATTGACCAGCTCTTCGCGAATGTCCCGAAACGAAAGCTCGACAGATGCCGTCTCGTTGGCATTCTTTCGAACGGCGTGCAACGACCGCTCGGCACACGCCGTCACCGCCAGTTCGATCTCTCGAATCCGCTTGGCTGTGTCCGCGGCTTCCGCTTCTTCGTTGTCCGCGAGCAACCGTTTCTTCGCATCCAGCCGCGATCGATGGAGAATCAAATCCTGCTGAGTTTGTTTTGTTTCGGTGATCACTCTTTCGAACTGAGCTCGCAGATTCAGTTCCCGTTGATAAAGCACGGACTGCAACTCTTCGTTGCTGACGACTTTGAAAGCGTACCGCTCGCCGCGCGAACGATGCGGCCCGTTCAGGTCATCCTCGTCCGTCGCGACAACGCTCAGTACCATTTTCTGCCCGAGTGAAAGGTCCAGGGAAAGTACGTCGAAACGTTCGAACTCTTCTCCGTCATTTCGCTTCAACTCGAATTCGCGTCGGCTGCTGCCGTCCTGGTGAGGCGTTAGTGGATTCTCGAAAGGTCGAACGTCCGCTTCTTCCACGTCGTCCACCTTGAATTCAAACTGAGCGCTCGCCAACCCGTAATCATCGACCAGCCTGCCCAGCACGGGAATGGAGGCCTTACGAGTGATCGATGTTCCGATTCCTCGCAGGCTCGTTTCCACGACGGGTGCATCGTCAACAATCCCGCCCATCTGAATTCGCGACGGCTCTGCCGTGAGGATCCCGTCGGCATCTTCCAGGTAAATCCTCAGGTTGGTGTCGGGTGCCAGGACAAACGGCTTACCGACTTCCGTGATCAACGAATCCGATCGTGATCGAGCCGCGTCCGTTTCGTAAGACGTCAGAACGAACGGAACAGAGATTTTTGTCCCCCCATCGCTGACCCACTTCGAGAACTCCTCGGGCGGAATGTCACGATTCTCCAGGACCTCGTCTTCTTCACTACGGTGAACAAGCCGCGCTTCGCCCTCTTCAGACGCCGCAAAGGTCAACTCGTAACCACCAAACTGCATCCGTACCTGAGTCAACGGTTTGTTACACGTGGCGTTGAGCAGGAATTGAGTCTCGTTAGGAAGCTCGACCTGAGTACCTCGAACAGGAACGACATCGCGCAGCGGCTTTTCAACTGTCGACTCAGGATTCCGCATCCGCGTGTAGGCAGGGTAGAAACAAGCCAGCTCAACCTGCTCCAACTGCGGCGGTTCGACAATCTGGACTCGGTACGGAGTGCGATTCACGAAGTCGCCGCCGTAAACGTAGAACTCGACATCGTCCAGCAACGCTGCCAGCGAGTGTCGAAACGTGGTGTTGTCGCCGACTCGCGAACACAGCACCGTGCCCTGACCGCGTCCATTAGCCAGTCGATATTTCAATTGAACCCGTTCGGGAGCCTTCCGTCCCTCTTCGACATCAATCTGAAGCGTCAGATCGGCACCGCGAGCATGCTTGTAAGACTGGCCGTTGAACTCGCGGATAATGTCTCCCGGCTGAGCGATGACGCGAATGATCAGTCCTGTTTCGCGGCGCCAGTATTCGGCGTCGAGGTTTACAAAACTGCTCTTCCAGGTTTGCAGTGTCGAGTTGCTCGCGACGGCCAGCCCACCGATCGAAGCAATGGCGACCGCCGCAGCAATGAACGCTCGTTGCAAAGGCTTACGATCGAACACGCTCGCAAGATCCAACTGCCGAGTTGCCTTCACCGCGTCGTCGATCGTTCGGCCGGCCATCGCGACGGCCAGTTTTCCCTGATCGGCTAAGCCGGTCTCAGCCAGTTCAACCGCCGTCACCAGACGATCATCAAGTTCTGGAAACCGACGCTCCAGCACCAGTGCCAGCGCCTTGGTTCGGTAGCTTCGCAACAGTCGCAGCCCGATCCAGGACAACAGCAAAAAGGCGACCAGCCCAACGACAACAACGTCAAACCCCGCCCGAAACCACCGCGGCAGCTCGAGTCGACTGATTTGAAACCAAGCGTGATCCACAGCCAGACTCAGCCAGAACAACCCACCCAGCACTGCAAGGATCAACGCCGCTCCCTCAAGAAAAACATAGCGACGAATTCGCCCGCGAAGCTGCGTCAGGACTGACTGTAACTCAGGTCGAAGATCTGACATGGATTTGCTTCTGCAGAAAGAAAAACGTTAAGCCAGCTTCAACAGCTTCCTGGTCAGCCACTCGACTGAGAGCAGACCGATCAGCAGAAACATCAACCACTCACGGTCCCACAAAGTTTTCAGCTGCTGGTCGATCTGAAATTCTTCGCCTCGGTTGGGTAGTCGCTTGGGAACTTCAGCCGCTGCGTCACTCAGAGGGAAATACGCACCGCCCGTGTCTTCGGCAATGAGTCTCAACAGTTGGGCGTTCTGCCGAGCATTGTCGGTTTCGAGGTTAGGCAGCACCACATCAATCTTT
>JBLFXD010000144.1:0-10838 GCA_047611045.1 Planctomycetaceae bacterium
CGGGTTCAGAGAAGAGTCTGTCACACAATTCATCCAGTTCGTCGGCCTTCAGCCTGGGCAACGATCTCTTCGAAACGCTTCCTTCGAGCAGACGATGTGGATCGGTCGACCAGGTGTCGAGCGAATTTGCGTCGCCAGTCTCTTCACGCCGTCCCGTGCCTGGTCGTTTTCGAAGCATCCTGAAGCCGCCCAGGCCGACAGGAATCATGGCCGCTGCAAAGACGATTGTTGCAAGTTGGGAATCACCATCAGCGAATGTCTCGTCGATAGGAGTTGCCGAAGCGAGGATAGGTGTTTCCGCTTTGCTGATCACGACCTGAGTGTCGCCGACAAAGCACTTGAAGACTCCCAGCCCGTCAGTCATTCGCCCCGCGATGTATCCAGCACCGGGAGCAAGAGTCAGCAGATCGCCCAGCCCCGCGTCTCCCTGATAAACGTTGAGCCCCGCTTCGCCCATGCTCCACGCAGTTTCAACCGTCGTGAAGCCTCGAGCGATGGCGTACGCACGACCGGAATGTGCGACCGCGCCGGCCCCGCCGCCCAGCATGAATCCATGTACGCTGCCGGTGATCTGGCCGCCCATGTAGGAGTACGAGTCGTAGTTGACGTAGTCATCGATCCCCAGAAACTGGCGAACTCGGGCATGAGCTCCTCCCGTCAGGCCGTCGGCCCAGCCGGTTGTGAAATCGGTCGCCATGTCGAGACCATCGTTCCACGCCCAATCTCCAAACTCAGACATCGTATCCAGCAGGCCGTCATTGGTGCCGGTAAAGAATCCGATGGATTCTCCAACAAAACTGGTCCACCCGTATGGCCCTTGTCCTGAGAATTCCCAGACTGCACGGTTTTGAATATCGGCGTGCTCCTGCTGAGCGGACAGAATCCCCTGTGCTTTGGCGTTCTCGGCCTCGGCGATAGCCACGGGATCGTCTTTCGTGGCTGCATCGTTCGCGGCCGTTCGAGCGTGCCCAGCCATCGCGACCTTGAGCGTATGGGTTGCATCAATGGCCTGATGGGCTGCGCTGATGGAATCATCGATGCCTTTCAGATGAGCCGTTTCGTTCGCGTCAGTCGTGTCTTCAAACAGCGTCAGCAATTCCGGCAGATAGCCACTCATGAAACCGTGGATGGCAGCGACCGCCGCGTTAGCCACTTTCTCCGAAGCGTCGGCCACCGCCTTGGTACGGGTCTTGTCGGCGGCTGTCACATCCTGGGTCAGGCTCTGGACAAATCCTGCGGTATTATTGACGTAAGTTTCAATGTCGCCCAAGGCGTCGTGTGCGAAAGTTTTTGCGGCGCCAGCAACACCGTCAACCAGATCGACATAGTCATCGGACAGATTGTCGGCACGCGTTTTCGAGGCATCGACTTCGAGGTCGGAAGCCGTTTGCGCTTCACCAGCGGCCTGATTCAAATAGCCCGTCGCAGCTGACGTGTTGCTGTTTGTGTTGGAAACTCCTTCGTTGGCAGTATTCGAGTAGAAGGAGGCGTAGGCGGCTGAAACGGCGAGAGTATCCGGGTCCGTTGGATTGGTGGCGTCGAACGCGGAAGCCATTGCCCCGGCGACATTGCTCGTCCACGTTGCAAATGCACCTGCTGAGTTGCTGACGTATGACGCGTACTCAGACAAAGCCTGTCCCGCATAGCTGACGTACTCGGAAGTTAAATCTTTGGCGAGATTGGCATCCGCAGCGGCCTGATCTTTCGCGAATTGAGCGTCAGCGGCGGCAATGTCGTTGGCGTACGTTTCCCCTGCGTCAGCGATTGCTTTGTCCCTGGTTGTGGCAATCCCTGCCTCGTCACCTACAAAGTCAACGCCGGCTGCGGCGGTCGCATCGTCAAGGACTTTCTGGGCGTCGGCATACGCTTTCGACTGAATCTTCTTCGCCTCGTTGACCGCCGTATCCATCGTTTGGGTCGCGTCAGCGACTGCCTGGTCGTAATCCTTCTGCTCCTTCCCCATCAGTTTCTGATAGCTGTAGTTCTCAGAAGCTGTGTCCTTGAGGAACGTCTTTCGGTAGTCGGCATCTCGATGAGCTTTGTCTTTCGCTTTGTCCAATTGCGCGACGGCGAGCGCATGTTCGGCATTGTTCTTTGACTGCTGCCGAGTTGTGTCCGCTCCTCGTTCAGACGTGACGAACTGAACGTTCGCCGATCCCATGGCAGTCGCCAGTGGAATAGCGGCTCCAGAAACGGTGACCTGGTAGTCCTTCGCCGCCTGATCCATGATCGTTTCATCGCAGAAACCCATCATGCACGACATGAAATAGGACATCTCTTCGTCGTAGTAGGTATCGGCAGCGCCTTCTTCGGCCTGGTCGAACTGGTCCTGTGCCGGACTAACGGAGTTGCTCCGTGTGATCTCAAATCCTGCGACGTCAGAGTTGTATTGATCTTCGGCCGCCTGCATTGAATTGGTGTAACTGACATAGTTTGGTGTAACTGACATAGTACGGCTGCATGTCTGCATTGAACTGGTCCATCGAGGACTGCAGGTCGCCGTCGTAAGTGTCCTGAATCGTCTGCAGGTTCTGCTGATTAGTGTTGCTCAGGTTGGTCGTGTTCGTCGTGAACGTATTCATCGCCGTGGTTTCGGCGGTGTTGAAGTTATCCTGTGCCGTCTGCACAGAGCCGTTGTAAACATCGTTGGCCGTGGATGTGCTCGTATCGTAGACGCCCTGCGCAGTCGCAAGGTCGTCCTGATAGTCATTCCAGTGACCATCCAGAGCGGTGTTGTAAATATCCGTCGCCGTATTCACGTCGTCGTTGTAGTCAGTGTCCGCCTGAGCGACCGATGTGTCGTACGTCGATTGCGCGGTGTCCATCTCGTTGGAATGGTCCTGGTGATGACCGTCGACATTGGACTGGTAGGTGTCGAGGTGCCCCTGCATGTTCGTATCGAACGTTGCCGCAAATCCGTCGAGCGCTGATTGCAGGCTTGCGTCCTCGCTGGCGATGGTACTTTGGACGGACGGATCGTTGATCAAGGCATCCGGATCAAAGTTCACGTTGGGATAGAGGCTCAGCGTGGAATCCAGCGTCGCCTGATGTGTGGCAACGTTCGTGTCGTACAGAGCGTCGTTGCCGGTGATGCTCGATTCGTACGACGCAAAGAATGTCGCCTCGTTTGTGTCAAACGTGGCCCACGCATTTGCTGATGCCGTATCGAACGCCGAATCCTCTGCGGCGAGGTCCGAGTCAAAGTCTGCACCGGCTGCTGCTGCATCTGTGTCGTAAGTCGCCTGGTAGCCAGCGATGGCCGAGTCCAGACTGGCTTGCTCCGTCGCCATATCCGTCTCGAAAGAAGCGGTCGCGGTAGCGACGTCCGAATTGTAATCATCGTCTGCTGACTGCATGTCAGTTTCGAAATCAGCGTCGGCGGTGTCCAGATCGGCGTCTGCCGTATCACCGACGCCATCCAGAGCTGTATCGAAAGCCCCCTGAGCTGCCTGTGTATCTGACTCCAGCGTGGCATCCCCAGTTGCGAAGTCCGAATCAAGGGTGGCGCCAATTCCCTGCATGGCAGAATCAAATGTGCTCGTATCTCCGGCTGAATCCGAATCAAACTGGCTCTGAATTCCCTCCATCTCGGTTTCGCGAGTGTTGTTGGCGTCGTTGAGAGCCTGCTGAGCGTCGTCCGCGTCATTCTGAGCTTCTTCAACCGGATCAACCGGCGGCGGCGTTGTCAGAAGCAATGGCGGCCATCAGGCTTCCGGGCGGATCAGGCGGACGGCGAGGGCGAGGCGGGAATCGTCTTCAGGGAGGACGCTTCTAACGTCCAGAATGACTTCGTCGTTTTGGATGCGGACGAAGACTCCGATGCGGCCGGTGCGGAGTTTGATGGCGAGGTCGTCGGCTGAGAGTTTCTGATGTTTCATCGCGATGACGACGGTTGGCAACTCGACGGTGGGAAGTGAACCGCCGCCGACCTGAGCGACGTCTTCTCGGATGCTGAGCTGCAGATTTGGAACGTCGGCTATTTCGTCTTTGATGGCTTCGGCTCGGTTTTGCAGTTCTTCGGTCGTGGCGAAGAGCATCGCCTGAGTCGGAATCTCTGAACGTGCTTCGTCTCGTACGTAAGAGTCGAGCGTTGCGCCGAGCGCTGCCAGCGTCAGCTTCCCGACTCTTACGGCTCGGGCCAGCGGGTGGTTGCGAATCTTCGCGACGCAGTCGTCGTTGCCGACGATGATGCCGCACTGCGGTCCGCCGAGAAGTTTGTCCCCACTTCCCAGCACAACGTCAGCGCCGGCGGCAATGCTGTGCTGGAATGTTGGCTCGTACGGCAGCCCGGCATCGCGGGTGTCGAACAGGGCTCCGCTGCCGATATCGTCGATGGCGATGAGGCCGTGCTGTTTGGCAAGTGCGAACATGTCCGCTTCGTCCGGCTTCGAGGCGAATCCGACGACGCGATAATTCGACGGATGGACGTGCATGATCGCCGCCGTGTCCGGGCCGATGGCGTTTTCGTAGTCCTTCAAACTTGTGCGGTTGGTCGTGCCGACTTCCCGCAGGATGACGCCACTGAGTTCGAAGATCTCCGGCAGCCGGAATGAGCCGCCAATTTCGATCAGCTCACCGCGCGAGATGATCACTTCCCGGCCGGCACCCAGAGCCTGCAAAGTCAGCAACGTGGCCGCAGCGTTGTTGTTGACGATGAGCGACGACTCGCAGCCGGTCAGTAACTGCAGTGTCGAGTTGAGCTGGTAACCGCGGTAGCGTCGGTCGCCGGTGGCGATGTCGACTTCTGCGTTGCACGCTCCGGCCGCATCCTGCAGCGCCTGCTTTGCACCGGCCGACAATGGGGCTCGGCCCAGTCCGGTGTGAAGGACGATGCCTGTCGCGTTGATAATCCCCTGCACGCGTTCGAGATCTGCTTTGTGAGCAATCTCGGTGACGGCTTCGAGCAGCTCGATCCGCAGTAAATCTCTGACGGCAGCCGCGTCTTTGTCGCCGCCTTGGTCATCAGCGTTCTGTAGTTGCTTCCGCAGAGCAGCGCGTTTCTCGTCAACGGCCTGCCGCACCCACTTGGTGACCAGGAGCCGACCATGCCCGGCGCAGAGTTCGAGAATCGCCGGTTGTTCCAGCAGGTCGGTGACGGAGGGGAGGTGTCTCAACATGGTGGGCAATCAGGTTCAGCCGTCGACGTCGCGTTGCCGGTTGAGCGGGTGACTTCTAACAGAGTCACTCCGGCACGAAGCACGCGAGTCTACGAAAGCCGCCCTGCGATTTCAGCCGAGACTGCCGCTCAAGCAATCTGAGGTCAGCACAGATGATCAATCGAGCTCGCTCAGTCCGCCGCTCGCCAGAATCGACAGAAGAACTGGCAAGTGCACGTGTGGCATCGCATTCGCGATGCAAGGATCAACCGGAAGAAGGGAGAATCTGCGCTGCGACTTCGATGAACGCGATTCGAACAACATCGTGGGCAATGTGGTTTTGCGGTTTTCGACATGCGGATTCTTCCACGGCGGAGCGAAGACGGGCGCAGAAAACGGGAGTTGCATGATCGTGCGAACCGACGGTCATCTGGTCGCCGAGCCCCGCCCAGTTAATAAAATCGGCCAGACGACGTCGTCTGCCTGAGGCAGAGCTGCGTCATTGCGGTCGGCCGGTGAACCTCGTGCGGCGAGAATGCTCTGTAACGCTTTTTCCGTCAGGCTTCCCCAGTCAGCGGCCGACAATTTGCGGTCCGCCGCAAGGCTGAATAGATATGTCTGTGGTCAAGCCGATTTCGAAGCCGGCGTGAGATGGCGATTCTGTTCGCGCGACGCGACAATGCGGTAACTCACGCACCCGTTCATTTTCAACGAGCCATCAATGACTGCTCAGTTCGTCACCCAGCGTCGTGTCGAGTTTTCGCATACCGACATGGCGGGAATCATCCACTTCTCGAACTACTACTTCTACATGGAAGAGGCCGAGCACGAGTTTTTCCGATCGCTCGGGCTGAGCATCATGAAGAAGCAGTCGGACGACGTCGTGATCGGCTGGCCTCGCATTTCGGCCAACTGCACGTTCGAGGCACCTTGTCGATTCGAAGACGTGCTGGACATTCACGTCAACGTCGAGCGGAAGGGTGTGAAGTCGCTGACGATTCGCTATGAATTCTTTTGCGGCGAAAAGCGAGTCGCTCACGGGCGAATGAAAACAGCCTGCTGCCTGTGCCGACACGACGCACCGCTGGAGTCGATCCCGATTCCGCCGGAGTACGACAGCGTGATTATTGAATCGACCGAACTGAGCGATTAGTCGTAGCCCTTGCCGAAGAGTTCTCACGAAGATGTAGGGTATGTCAAGCACCGCGCCGGCGTACCATTTTTCCACCGGCATACTCAAAAGGTATGCCGGCGCTGCGTTTGTCATACCCGACTCAATAGATGGCGACACCCCATGACTGAATCACAGGAATCAGCAACGGCAACCGCCGACGTTTCACTGGCCGGTTTGTCGAAAGACTTCACCGGAACTGCCGGGCAGCTTTCGATTCTCCGCAACGTGGATCTGTCCCTGAATCGCGGCGACGCTCTGGCCGTCACCGGCCCGTCGGGTTCGGGCAAGAGCACGCTGTTGTACATCGTCGGGTTGCTCGACGAACTGACGGCTGGAAACATTGAAGTCCTGGGCAGCGATCCAACGAGCATGTCCGAATCGGACCTCGCGAAATTCCGCAACGAGCACCTGGGATTCATTTTTCAGGATCATCATCTGCTTGCGCAATGTACGGTCCTGGAGAATGTCCTCATTCCGTTGCTTGCCGGGAAGGGCGTCGCCGACGTGGACGAACAACGGGCTCGCGATTTGCTGACGCGGGTCGGTCTTGCCGATCGAGTCACACATCGTCCCGCTCAACTTTCCGGCGGAGAACGTCAGCGAGTCGCCGTTTGCCGAGCACTCATCAACCAGCCGGAAATCCTGCTCGCCGACGAGCCAACGGGAAACCTCGATCACGCAACCGCCGACGCCGTCGGTGACTTGCTGCTCGAACTCAGCCGCGAACAGAACGTCCTTTTGATCTGCGTAACCCACAGCACGGAACTCGCCGGACGCTTCCCCCAACACATGGAACTCCGCGACGGCCGACTCGAGCCCGTCTCGTAGGTCAGGCTCCGCCTGACGAAGTCGCGAATTCGCGTCCGAAAAAGTTCAACGACAGGCAACGTTCGAAGCAACTCTGTCAGGCAAAGCCTGACCTACTCAAGGTTGTCGAGCCCAAGAATCAAGGCGATGCGTTCGGCGAGCTGTTGGTGACCGTCGTTGCTCAGGTGGATTGAGTCCAGAGTGGCGTCCTCAGTGAAGAGGACAGCCGCAAGCAGCCGCCTCGGGATCAGGGCAACGTTGTGCACGTCGGCGAGTTCCCTTTGTGTGGATCCGTAGCCATTAAAGAGCGGTGGCAGGGGCAACTCGAACATGACAATGTCTCGGCCCGGCCTTTTGATCTCGCTCAGCAACTCGTCGAGGTCCTTGCGGAACTCCGCCGACGAACGACCACCAAGTAAGTCATTGCCTCCTATTTCGACAATGACCACGCATTGTTCCGGCAAATTCTCCAGCTGGTTGATAGCTGAGTGGCATGTGGCTCCAGCCAGGGCATTGTTGGAAACTTTTGCCGACGTCATTTTATCGAGGCACGTTGGCCACGGAATGTCGACTCCGTCGTTAATTCCGGCACTTAAGGAGTCGCCAATCACGACAATCGGAAGGTCCCGGGAAATGGGAACCTGACTCGGATGATGTGCGACGAATTCAACGCACGCCGTACCGAGTGCAATGATGCAAAGTGTTGGACACCAGCGAGTCTTCCAGGATTCTGGCTTCGAGCTTTGGTCAATCGCTGTCGCCGATTCCTTCGAATCGTCCTTTGGTTTTCGCGGGTTTCCCACCACGACTCTGAGACTGACGATGGCGAGACAAAAATACTGAAACTCTGGGAGAGCCGTGGCACTGACGATGACAAAAATCCAGCCGAGCAGAATCAATGCGGCTCCGACTCGATGCCGTTTACCTTGAGTCTTCCAGATCAGAATCGCACCAGCCGCGACTGCCAGGAAGCCACCGAAAAACGCGTCTCCGCTGACACAATGGAAAATGACCGTATTCATGAGACTTCGCCCCGCTTGCGTAGTTGCCGCCGAGTGGCTCCACAACTGTTCCGCGATATGACTGTAAGTTGCGATGTCAGACTGATTTGGCAAATAATCGAGCGTTTCCGCGCATCAAACGTTCGATACACTCTTCGCTCCGCGATTTCCCCGCCTGATCCGCTCTCCTCCGGAGTTCTCATATGTTACCGCGACTGCCCCTTGCGATCGCTTTATTTGCCTGCCTGGCGTCGTCGATTCAGGCGGCCGATGAGAAGGCGGGGATCGAATTCTTCGAAAAGCACATCCGACCGGTGCTGGTTTCGAAGTGCTACAAGTGTCACTCGTCCAGCTCGAAAGAGCCAAAGGGCAACCTGCTGCTGGATACTCGCGAGGGGATCAGGATGGGTGGCGACTCGGGCGAAGCCGTCGTGCCCGGCCAGCTTGACGACAGCGTCCTGCTGGAAGCGATCCGCTGGGAAGGGCTGGAGATGCCGCCCGAAGAACAGCTTCCGCCAGAGACGATCGCGAAGTTTGAGCAGTGGATCAAAATGGGAGCTCAGGATCCTCGCGACGGAAAGGCGGCGCGGATCCGTCGCGAGATCAACTTTGAAAAGGCTCGCGACTTCTGGGCGTTTCGACCGATCGCGAATCCGAAACCGCCAGCCGCAAAGAGCAAGTGGGCTCAAACGGAAGTTGATCAGTTTGTCGCTGCGAAGCAGGAATCACGCGGGCTGAAGCCCGTGAGCGATGCCTCGCCGGAAACGCTGGTTCGACGAATCTATTTTGATCTGCTCGGACTTCCGCCGAGCCCCGAGCAGACCGCAGCGTTCAAAGTCGCCGCTGAAAAAGACATGTCCGCCTCCGTCGAGAGTCTCGTTGACGAACTGCTGGCGTCACCCCATTTCGGAGAACGCTGGGGACGGCATTGGATGGACGTCGTGCGGTACGGCGAGTCGACTGGCATGGAGCGAAACGCGACCTTCCCCTACGCATGGCGATACCGCGACTGGATCATCCAAGCCTTCAACGAAGACAAACCTTACGACCGATTTATCAAGGAGCAGGTTGCTGGCGACTTGCTGCCGCACGAATCTCCAGAGCAACGCCGAGACCAGATGATGGCGACAGCGTTCCTGGCGATCGGGCCGAAGTCATTAAACGAAACGAACGACGAAGCATTCGCGATGGACGTCGTCGACGAGCAGATCGATGTCACCACGCGAGCGTTCATCGGGCTGACCGCTTCGTGTGCCCGTTGCCACGATCACAAATTCGATCCGGTTCCTCAGAAAGAGTACTACGCGCTCGCCGGAATCTTCCGCAGCACGAACACGTTTTACGGAACGGACGCGTCGAACGGAAATCGAAATCCAAGCCGTTTGTTGAGCATCGCCCTCGATGGCACTGTTGCCCAGATTTCGACGAAGGGGACGGGCAAAGGGTCATCAGCCGGGGCCGTTCAAAAGCAACTCAAAGCTGAACGAGCGAAGCTGAAACGGTTTGAAAATGCGTTGAAGAAGAACCCCAACGCAAAGAACGCCAGTATTCAGAAGAAGAAATCGGAAGCGAGAATCAAACAGCTTTCGAAACGGATCAAGGATCAGAAAGCGTCGAATGTCTCGTCAAAAGACGGCGAGCAAACAATGGCCGTTCTGGACAATTCTTCGCCGGACGATACGCAGTTGCGAATTCGCGGCGAAGCAGGCGACCGTGGCGACACTGTTCGACGAGGCTTCCTGACCATCGGCAGCATTGGACATATCCCGGAACTTGACCGCTCGACAAGTGGCCGACTGGCGTTGGCCGAATGGCTGACTCAGGAAGACAATCCACTAACCGCTCGCGTCGCCGTGAACCGAATCTGGCAGCACCTCTTTGGACGCGGCCTCGTCGCAACCGTCGACAACTTCGGAGCTAACGGCGACCGACCGACGCACCCCGAACTGCTCGACTGGCTGGCTTCGGATTTCAAAGCCAGTGGTTGGTCCGTCAAACACACCATTCGCCGAATCATGACGAGCCGCGTTTATCGACTGGGCAGCCAACGAAACTCCGATGCCGAAGCGACCGATCCCGCCAATCATCTGCTCTGGCGAGCCAACCATCGCCGGCTCGAAGCCGAGTCGATTCGCGATGCGATGCTCGTCGTGAGTGGAAAGCTGGATGCAGAACCGGCCAAAGGCTCGGCTGTTCTGACGGCTGGAAACGGGATCATCGGTCGAAGTCTGAAAGTTGAGAGGTTTGCTTCAGACGACACAAAACGCAGTGTTTATTTACCGATCGTACGAGGCTATTTGCCGGAGATTCTGAAGGTCTTTGACTTCCCCGAGCCAAGTATGATTTACGGAAGCCGCGACGTGACGACGGTCGCGACACAGGCTCTTTACATGATGAACAGCGATTTTGTGACCGCACAGGCTGAAGCGTTTGCTCAACGCCTGCTCGCCGACGAAGACCTGAATGACAAAGCTCGCGTTGACCGCGCGTGGCAGATTGCTTTGGCACGGTTACCTTCTGAAGTCGAGCGAAACGACGCTCTAGCCTTCGTCGCTCAAACCTCGCAATCCTTTGAAAGCAGCGAGTCGGAATCCTCTAGGCAGCAGAAAGCGTGGACGAGCCTTGCTCAGTCGTTATTTGCGAGTGCCGAGTTTCGATACGTCGAGTAAAACAATTGACAACCGATGACTGTAGGCTGGAACGAGCACAGCGCTGTTTCGGCAGAACGAAATTACAGAACTTTGCCGGAACTGCGCGGAG
>JBLFXD010000145.1:0-10815 GCA_047611045.1 Planctomycetaceae bacterium
CTCCCTACCCCTATTGTGCTGTCGCCGCTTCGCGGCTGAAGTGTGCAACTCCAAAACATAAGTCTGGCCCGTTGGGCCGAAGACACATGACCGACTTATGTATAAACAACAGGGCGGGAAACCAGTTCGCCTTGGACCGCTGGTTTCCCGCCTGCGCGGGAATGACGTGGTTGAAAGTCGGGAAGTTGTTTCGAACGCGCTCCTTACAGAATGCCGACACCAATGACCGTGACGTCGTCGTTCGTGTCAGCTTCGCCTCGCCATGCTGCGGATCGGGACGCAAGGCTGTTAACGATGTCTCGTAGAGAAACCGACTTCAAGCTTTCGACGTCGGTGAGCAGGCGAGCGGCTCCATAAACGTCGCCGTCTGAATTCATCGCGTCGGGCAGACCATCGGAGTAAATCAGCAGTCGGTCGCCGGACTGCAACTGCACGGTTTGTTGATCGAAGGTAGCTCCTTCGGGTGCCATGCCGATCGGGAATCCGCCGACGTCGAGCATGCGCGGCGTTTCATCGAGCGGAACATGCAGGACGGGAGGGTGGTCGGCACTTGTGAATCGAAACTCGCGTGTCTTACGGTTCAGGACGCCGTACATCAGTGTGAAGAACTGGTTGGCTTCGACATTCCCGCCGAACTGCTGATTCAGTCGAGCGGCCACGTCTGACGGCTGCGTGACGGAAACGCCTGAGTCACCGCCGAGTCGGTCGACGAGGATCGACGATGGGTTTGACGAGTCAGACAAAAGTCGGCTGAGTGTCATCGCCAGAAATGCTGCGGGGATACCTTCGCCGGTGACGTCCAGCGAGAAGATCCCGACGTGGTCTTCGTCGAGGGCAACGACGTTGAACATGTCTCCGCCGAGCTTAATGTGCGGCTGGTGTTCCCACGCGAAATCGACTTCTGGAAACGTCGGAGCAGAGTCGGGAAGAAAGCCTCGTTGGATTTCTGCTGCGGCATCCTGGCTGCGCTTCAGTCGCCGATTTGTTTCGTTGAGTTCTCGATTCAGTCTAGTGATTCGCTGACCGGCTCGGAGTCGAACATGAAGCTCGTCTCGATGAACCGGCTTGGCCAGGAAGTCGTCCGCTCCGGCTCCCATTGCCGAAACGACGTCGTGCATTTCGGCCTTGGCAGTCAGCATGATGACGTAAACGTACTCGCCACCTTCGACTTCGCGGATTCGTTTCAGAAGTTCCATGCCGTCGACGTTTGGCATCATCCAGTCGGTGATGACGATGGCGAATTCGCCCTGCTGAAACAGCTTCCACGCTTCTTCGCCATCGGCTGCTTCGATGACTTCGTGGCCCCATTTCGAGAGGTCGGTCTTCAGTTTAAACCGAGTCAGCTGATGATCTTCGGCCAGTAGAATTCGCATGGCCTCGCGAGGACGCGCTGACTGGTCTGTTGTCTTTGCTGCTGTCTGAGTGGCGAGAACTTCCGTTTCGTGCTGGCGAAGCATCGAAAACAGATCGTCGGCCAGATCGCGAGCCGTCGTGTATCGGTCGGTCAGTTGCCTGGCCATTGCCTTGAGGCAGATGCTCTCGAGTTCGCGCGGGATGTCCCGGACAAATTGTCGCGGCGGCTGCGGCTCGTCATTCATGACCGCGTCGAGGACTTCTCCGAGCGTCTTCCCTTCGAAGGGAAGTCGGTTGCTGAGCATGCGGTACAGCATGACGCCGAGCGAATAAATGTCTGTCCGACCGTCGATGCGATGTCCTTCGCCGCGTGCCTGCTCGGGCGACATGTACGACGGCGTGCCGGTGATATCACCTCGCCGCGTCCCGGTGCTGCCTGCCGAGATTTGGCTCAAGGCCAGACCGAAGTCGACCAGCACCGGAACGAAGTCGCCGGTTCGTTCGGTCATGATCACGTTGGCGGGTTTCACGTCACGGTGAACGATGCCTCGAGAGTGTGCAAATGCCAGCGCTTCAGCGAGCGTCGCGACGATCTTTGCGGATTGCTGCCAGGTTGGAGAGTGTTTCGGTAGCCAGTCTGAAAGGCTGGCTCCATCCAGAAAATCAGAAACGATATAGCAGGCCCCGTTGGCAATGCCGACGTCGAAAACCGTGACGATCGATGGGTGAGTGAGCTGTGCGAGTTGCCGCGCTTCCTGCAGAAAATCGTCGTTCTTAACATCTTTTCCGAGAATCGGAATCTTGACGGCGACATGGCGTTCCAGCTGCGCGTCGTAGGCTTGATAAACGGCGCCGAAGCCACCCTTGCCGAGCACTTTGCGAATCTCGTACCTGCCGACCGCGGCTGGTGCTTCCGGCTCGGGCTCCTCAATCTCCGTAGATGACGCTGACCACTCGGTGGGTGGTTCCGTGTTGACCAACGTTGGTGGCGGGAGCGTTACATCATCAGAGAGTGAGCTCTTTGAAGTTGCAGGCGTTGGCGCGTCTGAGGATTGATACGAAACAGTGGCGTCGAGTTCGCTTCCCGGTTCAACGGGGCGACCGGCATCGGAAGGATCTTCCGTCGGCGCATCAGATGGATCTGATGCTGGATTTTGCGGTTCGTGTGGCCCCATCGTCGATTCCCTTGTTCCTCGCCATTGCGTTGTTCAAGAATTCATTCTGCGACAATGTCACTGATTTCTGCATTCATGTCGGCCAACTGCTTCTTCAACTCCACCAATACAGCGGGTGCATCTGCAAGTTGCCCATCGCGGCCCATGATTTCAAGCCGGTATGCCGTTTCGTAGACGGACATTGCAAAAAAGTTGCCGACTCCGCCTTTCAACGCGTGCGACTCTTCCATCAATGTTTTTGCGTCTGCCGACTCGATCGCGGCATGTATCTTCGGCAGTCTTTCTGCTGAGTCCTGTTTGAACATGTCAAACATCTGCCCAAGCATTTCGCGGTCGTCTTCAACTTCTTCCAGCAGTTCTTCTGAATCGATAAGCATCCCGAGTTCCTGTTTTCGCTGCGGTCGTCAGTTATGTTCTTTCGTGTGTGGTCACGACCGGCCGGACGTGATCACGTCGTGTGTTTTCCAGAGTCGGAGCTTACTTCAGAAACCGTTCGCTCATCCGCTCGATCACTGCTTTCAGATCTTTACGGCGGATTGGTTTGGACACGTACTCGTCCATGCCGCCGTCGAGGCATTTCTCTCGATCACCCTGCATAGCGTGGGCAGTCATCGCGATAATTGGAACGTGCTTGCCGGAAGTTTTCTCGTCGTCCCGAATTCTCGCAGTCGCCGCCATGCCGTCCATTTCCGGCATCTGGACATCCATGAACACGAGGTCGTATTCGTTTTTGGCCAGCTTCTCGAGAGCTTCGAGTCCGTTGTTCGCGACGTCAACTTCGTGCCCCAGCTTCTTTAACATCGTCGTCGCTGTTAACTGGTTGACCGGATTGTCTTCGGTCAGCAGCACCTTCAGGCCTGCGGGTGCTTCGCTGTCTTTGGCATTTGGTGCCGTAACGGCTTGGCCCGATTCAGGTGGACGAGAGGAATCAGTCGGAGCAAATTCTTCCTTCGGGATGAGGTCGGCCATTGAGCTGGCAATGGCGTCATAGAGTGACGATTGCCGAACAGGCTTTGTGAGATAAGACGCGACGTTCAGCTCTTTCGCCTGCGCACGATGTTCGGGTGTGGGCCCCGAACTGAGGATCAACACTTTGATTCCGGCAAACTCCTGCCGAGAACGCATCCATTCAATTAACTGCATCCCGTCTCGTTTTGGCATGTACATATCGGTGACCACGAGTTTCACCGGTTTCCCGCTGTTTTGCGCACGTTCCATGGCCTGGATCGCTCCGTCAACGCTATCGACAACGGTTGGTTGCATCCCCCAGCCGATCACTATTTCTTTCAGGATCAAGCGATTCGTTTCGTTGTCATCGACGATCAGAACCGGCAACCCCTGAAACAGTTCAAGACTCTCTTCGCGGGCTGGTGGAGCGTTTCTCTGCACTCCCAGTTGGGCCGTAAACCGAAATGTCGTCCCGACTCCGACTTCGCTTTCAATGACGATCTCGCCACCCATCAATTCGACCAGTTGTTTCGAGATGGCCAGTCCCAAACCGGTGCCGCCGTACTCTCGAGTTGTCGATGCGTCGGCTTGTTCGAACGCACTAAACATGCCGTCCTGTTTGTCTTTTGGAATGCCGATTCCCGTGTCCGAAATGGCAAACTCAAGCTCACAGCGGTCGTTGTCGACAGATTTCGGCGAGACTCGAACAACGACTTCGCCTTCATCAGTGAACTTAATCGCGTTCCCAACGAGGTTAATGATGATTTGCCGCAGGCGTCCCGGGTCGCCGATCAGGTAAGCGGGGACGCCGGGATCGATGTGGCAGGCCAGCTCTACTTTTTTGGCATGCGCACGGAATGAGAGGATCTCCATGCAGTCGCCGAGGTCTTCGCGAATCGGGAAATCGATCTCCTCGAGGTCCAGCTTCTGCGCTTCAATCTTTGAGAAGTCCAGGATGTCGTTGATGATGCTCAGCAGTGCTTCGCCCGACGATCGCACCGTTTCTATGTAGCGCCGCTGTTCCGCGTTGAGGTCGGTTTCGAGCGCGATTTCGGACATCCCGATAATCCCATTCATCGGTGTCCGAATTTCGTGGCTCATGTTGGCCAGGAATTCGCCTTTGGCGCGGTTCGCCCGTTCGGCTTCGGCTTCCGCTCGTCGCCGTTCGGCAATCTCTCGCTCAAGTTCTTCCGGCGTTTTCAACGCGAGGAACTTTGGCATATTGGGTACGAGCGCGCAGACCGTCGCGACGGAAACCAGCGCCGTACAGGCCTTCACAAAACCCGACAGGCGGTAGACCGGTTCCCAGAAGATCACCGCCTCGACGAGGTGCGACATTCCACACGCGACGATAAACACCGCAAACAACCAGAAGATTGGAAGGAACGGTGCATCCTTCTTCTTCAGGACGAAATAAACCAGCATCAACGGGATTGCCGTGTACGCGCAGAAGATGCTGATATCGGAAATGATGTGCATCCAACCGACGCTCGGATCATCATTCCAGCCGACTCCGCATTCCCAGCGAGCCGGAAATCCGGTCGTATCAAACAGGCTTCCAAGGAAGTTAAACAACGGGACTCTCCCACGTAGACGCGAATTTCAGGCTTAAACACGGACCAAAGAGCTCACAGCCTACCGTCGGAAAAACTCAGTATCCAACGTCTGGCAGGTGGCTGGTCGGACGGATCAGGGATCTGCGATCAGTTATGTCTACACTTGTCAAACTGGCCTGACTGGTCGAATTTGCTCTGTGGGACATTTGCAGGCTTGCTCGACGCGACGCATATTGACGGAATCCTGCCATGTCAGCGGTAGACCGCAAGTCTGCATCGGCATGATTTTAATCGAGGCCAACTTACACATCGAGGAGCACCCATGAGCGACCAGGTAACACCAACCTACGGATCCCGGTACATGACAGAGCCCGTTCCGCGAAACAAGATCCCCGAAAACGGCATGGATCCAAAGGCTGCGTACCACTTGATTCATGACGAATTGGCGACTCAGGGAAATCCGACGATGAACCTGTCATCGTTTGTGACGACCGTGATGGACGAAGAATGCGATCGCCTGATCGCCGAAAACATCGGCGTCAACTACATCGATACCGAGGTGTATCGGGCCAACCTCGAAATTCAGAATCGTTGCGTCGCGATGATGAACGACCTGTATCACGCACCAGACCCCGACAAGTGCTGGGGCATCGAAACGATCGGTTCGTCGGAAGCTCTGATGCTTTCGCTGCTGACTCACAAACGTGTCTGGCGGGAAAAACGCGAAGCTGAAGGCAAGCCTTTTGATAAGCCGAACGTCGTCATGGGCAACAATGTCCATCTTGCCTGGAACAAGGGGGCGATTTACTTCGACATCGAGCAGAAGCTGATCCCGCTCAAGCCGGATCGTTACACGATCACACCGGAAGAAGTTCTCGAGCGCGTTGACGAAAACACGATCATGGTCGTCGGCGTTCTCGGAACATCGTACACATTCGAGTACGACCCGATTGAAGAAATCAATGACGCTCTAGTCAAGCTGAAGAACGAAAAGGGTCTCGACGTTCCACTGCACGTTGACGGTGCCAGTGGAGCGTTCATCGCTCCGTTCCTGAATCCCGAAATTAAGTGGGATTTCCAACTGGAACAGGTCAAGTCGATCAACGTTTCCGGCCACAAGTATGGTCTGGTTTATCCAGGGATCGGCTGGGCTCTGTGGCGAGACGAAGCGGACGTTCCGGCGAGTCTCGTGACGGAAACCAACGTGCTGGGCTTCCCCGAAAGATCGTTCAGTCTGAACTTCTCACGCGGCGGCGCGATGATCCTGGCTCAGTACTACAACCTGATCCGGTTGGGACGTACTGGTTACACCCAAATCCAGAATGCGATGCGCGAGAATGCTCGCTATCTGGCTAAAGGTATTGAATCGCTCGGCAGGTTCGACCTGATCAACGACGGCACGTACACACCATGCTGTTGCTGCAGGCTCAAAGATGAAAGCCGCTGGAACGGTGCTGACCTGGTTGCGGCCCTCGCTCAGCATGGATGGATTATCCCGGCGTTCACACTGCCGCCTGACGCTGATTGTGTCACGGCGATGCGCATGACCATCAAAGAAACTTTCAGCCGCGACATGGCAGACAAGCTTCTTAACGACATCCGCATGGCCATCGAGAAACTCGACGCCACTCACACGAAACCGCACCATGAAGTGCAGGATCGCGGGCATCACCACTAAACTGCCTGGAGTGTCGTATCGGCGGCGTGTTGCACGAACGCGATCCGCCGCAATTTGGGTTTCCAGAAGCCCGGTTATTGAAAAGCCGGGCTTCTTCCCTAACACGAAAACACGAATCCGCATTTAACTCACACAGAAAGACAACAAGATGTCAGATCTACCACTCGGCGAGTTCGACGTTTCGGGCGTGCCGAATAAGGGTGTTTCGTTCTCGCACCTGGCCATTCCTGTCCTGGACATCGAAAAGAGCGTGGCGTTCTTTGAGAAGTACTGCCAGATGAAGGTGATCAAACGCCGCGAGAATCCCGTCAATGTCTGGATTGCCGACGGCGTGCGACCGTTTCAGATCGCGCTGTTGGCCGCCGATCCAAGCGACATCAAGCACGAACGGTCCGGCACCGGGACTGACTATGACAATGCGAAGCTGACGCATCCGATCGTCGCGTCATCGCACATCGGCTTTACGTGCCGCAGCTGCAGCGAAGTGAAACGCATCGCTGAGATGGCAAAAGAAGAAGGCATTCTTGAGCACGGTCCAACCGAAGAAGGCTGGCCGGGCGGCTACTGCGTTTACATCACTGACCCAAGTGGCCACAGCATCGAGTTCTCCTACAACCAGGAAGCCGGCTACAACGCCATCTTCGACCCCGTATGCGACCTCGAATCGTTCAAGAACACATACAAGGACGGCGAAGAAAAGTGGGATGAGTAGCAGCCGCTCTGGTTGCTGTTAAGTCCCGCTCCGACTAGTGACGACAAACAGGGATGCCTTCAGGCATCCCTGTTTTTTTGACTAAACGTTTGCCAATTGCTCTTGAGTCATTGTGGCTGCAATGGCCTTCAAGCAAATTCGGAATCCATCACGCGTGACCGTTATACACACTCACCGCTGGCTGAAAAATCTTACTCTGGCATTCCTGATTAGCTTCACTCTGTCGGCAGTTCGCTGCTCGGCTCAGGATGACGTCGAGGTCTCGTCCGAAGAGAATGAAGAAGAATCTCAGAAACTCATGACGCAAACTGAAGCTCTGGACTGGGCTTTGCCAGTCGCGTTGTGTCTGGCTGCGACTCATTTTTCGGCTCCGATCATGCGGCGGTTCATCGAACCGCGGGAAGCGAAAATCAGCTCGCTTGGTGGATGAATGGCCGCCAGCTATGTCCTCATTCACCTGATGACCGAACTCGATGAAGGAAGTGCGCTTGTCGGCTCGAAAATTCATCACTTCGTTCTGTTTGGATTCATTATTTATTACGGCATCGAGTGCTACCTGAAGACTTCGAAACGAGGCATACACGCAGCGGAGCCCGGTCGTCTGGACTTTTCAATCCAGATTGCGATCGGCTGGATCTATACCTGGCTGATCATGTATTCGATGCCTGAATCGATTCAGCAGGCGGGCTTCAAAATTGTCCCAGTCCTTGTGGCATTGGTCCTTCACCTCATTTACAGCGACTTCCATCTCGGGAACGAGTTTCCAAAGTTGTATGACCGTTGGGGGCGATCCATCCTGGCCAGCGCTCCCATTGTTGGCTGGGCTGGCGACGTCATATATTTCCAGGACGACCCAGCCGTTTCGACTCTGCTGGTCGCGCTGCTGGCTGGAGCCCTCATCTACAAGTTGTGCAAGTACGAACTGCCCGATCACAAAAAGTCGAACTTCGCCTGGTTCCTTGTCGGAGTCCTCGTGTTTGTCGGACTCGACATCGCCGCACATTGATTCGGCCGCAAAGAGGCACAAAGAATCGCAAGAATGACATTCTGTTTTTGCGGATTTTCGTGCCTCATTTGTGGCCATCTGATCGGAGTCTTGATGCCGGAGCGGCGCGGTGCTTGTCCGGCCTACCTTCAAGGAAGTTGCAGCGAACTACCAGGCAGTCGGTGAAAGACGATCGACTCGTACGCACTCTTTTCGCCTGCTTCGTACAAACACCCGATAGCCTTGTCGGGGAGCGAAACAAGGCACGAGTACGCGGCCGGGCCGGGGTGCAGCACTCGGGCGACAGGCCAGTTCTCGCCGTCGTCGAAACTTGCGCGAATGGTCAGTTTCACTCGGCCTTTCTCGCTGGCCGGATTCGAGAACAGCAGCACTCCGGGTTTGCCGTCACTGGCCCAGGACTGTCGGATGATGCTGCCCTGGCAGACCGGTTCGATCAATCGTGGAGCGTCGGTCGGCGACGACCAGGTGGCTCCTCCGTCCTTACTCACAGCGTGCGTACGCCGCTTCCGACCGAAGTACGAACGCATATTCAGCAGCAGGCCGCCGTTTGCATCGTCGAGCTCAATAACCTGGCATTCGTTAGTTTTCGGCCGGATGGTGCCGCCGAGTTTCCAGGTCTTGCCATGATCGTCGCTGTGGATCGAGTGTGCTCCGAATTCGAAGCCGCCGCCCTGCAGCCTGCCGTTTGAATCGTCGTAGCTATGGTCGCAAGGAATGACGAGTCGCCCTTTGTGTGCTCCGTGTTTGATTTGAATGCCGACTCCCGGACCGGTCGCGTACCAGCCCCAGGTGGGATCTTTGGTCGTCTTTGTAATCTCGCTGGGAGCCGCCCACTTCTGGCCGTCGTCCGAGCTGTGGCTGACCCAGACCGTCCGAGTCGACTCGGCTTTCCCCTTGATGATGTCCGGCTCGTGATCCGTTCCGAGATTACGAGTCAGCAGCAGCCAGATTGTTCCCGTCGATTCATCAACGACCGGACACGGATTTCCGCACGTGTGTCCGTTGTCGTCCCACAGAACAACTTCGTCACCCCACGTTGCGCCGCCGTCGAACGATCGCTTGAGCAGCAGATCAATGTTACCGGCATCGCCCCGCCCGGACTTCCGCCCTTCGCAAAACGCAAGCAGCGTGCCCTTCATCGTCCGAATGACCGACGGAATCCGATAGGTGTGGTAGTTACCTTCGCCGCTCTTCCAGACGGTCGTCTTGAACGCTTCGGCAGCTTCGAGATGACTTGCCGAAACGCAAGATAGAACAACAAACAAGCCATTGAGAATTCGATACACGATTGTCGACCTCGTTTTATGGGAGATTTGTTTTCGATAACGAAAACGTCACGAACCGCCACGAACCGTAGGGTATGTCAAACGCAGCGCCGGCGTACCAGACATCATTAAATGGTACGCCTGCGCTGCGCTTGACATACCCTACTCATCGTGAAGCCGATGTCCTACGGAGCAAACACAAACTCGGGAGAATTCATCAGGGCCCACAGCATGTCTTCAAATCGTTCCCGCCATTCAGGCGTGAGCTTCTTCGTGGGCGGATCGCCCTTACTGACGGCGTCGTGGGTCGCGACCTGCAGTCTGTTCGCGTCTGGATGAAGATGGTTCGACCAGCCGACTCCGGTCCGCACCGAGGGAAGTGGCGGCAGCGGCTTGTTGACTTCGTCCTTGTTGATCCGTTTGGCATAGCCGTCGCTGAGCAGTTCGACAAAGACCGAGCGTTCTTCGCTGTTCGGCTGGCGTGTCAATGCTCGGACGAAGACCGAGTTCACCAGTTCGCTGGCCGGCTGATCCTGCAGAGCAAGCATCGTGAAAGCGCTGTCGTCAGACAGCCGCGTAAATCGTCGGCCGAGAGTTCCGTTGGCGATGATCGCCGGCTGCAGAACGGTTGCCTCGACTTCACGAATTGTCAGCGGACTTTGTCGCGAACTGCGCCAACCAAATGTTTCCAGTGTGCTGACAAAAGGTGCAACGTAGGGAAGCGTGAGACTCGGCCGGTCTCGCTCGTTGGACATTGACGAGAACATCCACGCTCGGCGCGGGATACCCAGGTTGAGCGAGACCGTGATCGCTCGGCTGCCGTCGATGTCGATATTCATGTCTCCAGCTTGAAACTCTTTTCCGGAAGCGGCAAAAAGTGAATCGACAAGTTGTTCGGCACTTAGTCGCTGTCGAACCGGCGCGGCGAACAGTTCGGCTGGCGTGTCGTCATCGGCGGCTGAAATCTGCCGCTGGTAAGTGTGCGAGTTGAGGATCACCCGGGCGAGTTGCTTGACGTCGTAGCCGCTGAGCACGAACTCGCGTGCCAGGAAACGAAGCAGCTCCGGATGACTCGGCTTTTCCGTTTCCCAGTCGCCCATTGACGCGACCAGTCCTCGGCCG
>JBLFXD010000146.1:0-10783 GCA_047611045.1 Planctomycetaceae bacterium
ATAAAGTTGAGCGCCCTTTGAGCGGGTTCTTTCAGCTCCTGGTCCTGCGACATCGCGAACGCTTCGCACAGAGCGATGGCGGCAATTCCGTGGCTGTACATCCTCTGAGCATCGCCAACGGCCGTCAGTTCGCCAGTGTCTTTCTGCTGCTCGACCAGCCGTTTCACCGCGCGGGTGACCGTTTCCTGATACTTGCCGGCCTGGTTATGCGTGTATCCGGCCGCGAGGAACGGGAGTACGCCCAGCCCCGTTCCGGCGGTGAACGATCGCGTCGCTCCCTGATGCTTCTGCAGATCCCAGCTTCCATTTTCTTCCTGACTCTTCGCCAGCCAGTCGAGTCCCAGATTCACGGCCTTTTCCGACTCGTCCGATCCGCCAAGCAGTTTGATGTGCTGCTTCCGTGTGTCGCCCTCACGCAGCGTGAACAGCGCCTGCAAACCCACATTGTCGACGGCCAGAGCAACCTTCATCGCGCGAGCCCGCTTGCGATTCAGGCGCGACGCAATCGGACTGAAGCTCGGCGGCACGTCGTTCGAGATTTCGCTGAGTTCTCCGACGATGATTCGATTTTCGACACTCGACGGACCCGTCAATTCCTTCTGAGTCGGAACGTCCGTCGAAACCCGCTTTTCAGCCGCGCGACTGACGGCCGCATCTGTTCTCGCGACAGCCTCAGCTTTGGCAACGCTGCCTTCAACCAGTGAATCCGGTGTGTCCAGCACATCTTCCACAGCGGGATCAACAGCCTCGCGAGGCGTGCGTGAGCGCCGTCTGCGCAGTGGGTCGGTCGGCAGCGAGGCCATCGCCACCAGCGTTTCGTCCGTCGTGCTTCGAACGGCTTCCGTTGGCTTCAGACCGGCCGCGCGCAGCGTGGGCAACTCGCCGGCCTGGGTGACTGATTCGGGCTGGGCCTCGTCGTCGTTCATCGGTCCGTCGATATTCTTTTTCAGCAACGCGGCCACAGAATTGACAGAAGCGGCGTCCGGAACAGCATCTCCGTCGATGCCGGTCGCGGCCAGGTCCACTTCGGCAACGAGAACCGGATCCGTCCGACGTCCCGGGCGGCGGCGGGAGAGCGGGTTATCGTCCAGTGCGGCGACCAGCATCACGACGTCGTTCTTACTGACAGACTCGGTCGGTTTGAGACTCGCAGGTCGAGCGGCGATCGCCACCGGCGTTTTGCTTGCTGCGAGTGCCGGCGCAGCGGCTGCAACAGGTGTCGTCGTCGCTGAAGATCGAGCCGGCTCGGGACGTGTGCCATCAACGGTCTGCTCGGCGGGAATTTCAGTCGCTGCAGAAATCGCTGGAACATCGGCATCAAGCGAAGCGACGGCGGTACTCACTCGCGGAGTCCTCGACCGTTGAATCAGCGGACTGTCGACCGGGCGGGCCGTCGGTGTCGGTTCTGCCGGTGAGACCTGCGCGACGGCGACGTTGACCTGCCGTGCCCGCATGGGCTGATTGGATTTCGCCGCCGCCGCAACGGACACGGGCGTCGTGGTCACTTCAGTCGCTTCGGCTCGCCCAACCGCAGCGACCGCAGAATCGGGTGCAGCTTCCGGAGCAGGTTCAGCACCGGCCGGAAGGTCGGGCAGATTCGAATCGACAGCCGCGACGATGGTCACTGATTTCGCACGAGCGCGCCGCTGGAACGGTCGATTCGGAAGTTCGACCGGTTTGCTGGGCGAGGTCATGGGAGTCGCGACTTCCTGGATGGTCGCGACAGCCAGCGCCGGAAGTTCCGCTCGGTCAACCGCTGACTTCGGCGCCGGCCCGGATTCCGCCGTCAGAGTCTCACTGGGCGCGACGCTGGTTTCGGTTTTCAAGACCTGCTCAGTCGGCGATTCTTCGGAGGGCAGATCAACGTCCGGCAGATCGGTGACCGAGGCCATTTCCGGCTGACGTGGCGTGCGTCGTCGCTTCAATGGCGAATCGCTCGGCGCCGTTTTCACGACGACTTCGGTCGGCGGGATAAACAGAACGCGCTCGGGCGGTAGCGCTCGGGCAATGTCAGCCGGGATGGTTGGTACGAGACGCTCGGTGCGTTCGGGCATGCTCGTCGCTTCGGTGACGCGCCGCACGACTTCCGGAATCGGGACCGCTTCAAGCGATTTCAGATCGGCCACCTTTTCGTACGCTTCGCGGCCGTCTTCGTGCGACTGATGCTCGTTTTCATCGAGCATTTCAGGAGCAGGCAGCGAGTCCTCAAACGTCTTCACGACCGATTCCAGCACTTCAGGAAACTTCCACATCGCCAGCAGCAACAGCAGTAAGCAGTTGATCGTCACGCTGCCCAGGAAGAATCGCGCCGGCCAGACTCGCTGCACCACCTGCTGCCTCTGCCAGATGAGCAATCCCAGCAACGCGGCCATGACGAGCGCCATCACAAACACCCAGACATTCCGGAACGGGGCCAGGTGCGACGTGTCCCAGACGGTTCGTCGAACGATCTCTTTCGCCTGACTTCCGTAGATTCGGTCGACGCCGTCGCGATTGCTCGAAAAAACCAGCGTGAACCCTTCCGGCGAAAGTGCGGGTTCGGTCTCGTCAGCGGGCGTATTGATGCCGACGCCCAGATTCTCCGGCACGCCGACGATATCGCCGCTCAGCCGCGCACGATAAATGTCGAGGTTACGTTCTTCACCGTCACGGCGGCGACGATCGGAAGCGAAGTAGAGAAACGCGTCGTCATGGGAGACGAATGCAGCACCTTCGGACGACGACGCTTCATTCAACACGCTCAGCGGTTCGGCAGCGGCCCATGCATCGCCCACTCCGTCTCGCTGAACTCGGTACAGATCGAACGTGATAAGATTCTGCTGTGCTCGCAGCGTCGTCTGCCAAAGCGGCATTTCGCCGGGTGCCGATCTGCGATCAGGCACCGGTTCGTCATTCCGGTTCGAGGCGAAGAACAGAGAACGGCCGTCGGGAACGGTAGCTGGATCGAATTCGTCTGCTGACGAATTGACCGAGTCACCGACGTTTTCCGGAGCCGACCATGCGTTGCCGTTTCGATGCGACACGTAGATGTCCGCCCCGCCCGCTCCACCAGGCCGGTTCGAATAGAAATACAGCTCCTGCCCATCCTGGCTAAGCACCGGCCCCAGATCATCGAACGGTGAATTCAGCACGGCGAGCGGCGTCGCGTTTTGCCAGACTCCGTCCATCAACCGCGAACGAAAGATGTCTGTCTGCCCGTCAGGAAGCCGTCGACTGAAATACAGCGTCGCCCCATTGTCCGTGAGATGCGGCGTTACGAACGGCTTCACCGCGTCGTCATCGTTGTTTCGAAGGCCAGTCATCTCCGCAGGAGTCTGCCAGACGATTTCCCGGATGCCGGGCGCCGCGTCCACTCGCCACTCTCCATCACCGCCGACGGTGGAAAACTTTTCGACAGGCCGAGGCAACAGCCAACCGACCAGCACAAGCAGGAGCACCACCCCGAGAACAACCTGCGCCCGCGACGAGTTCCACAGCAGCGAAATCGGATTACCGCGTCGAACACTCATTGGCTGTTCCCACTCTCAACGACAACTCGGTCCTCGACGACACGATATCACTCCTGCAGGGCCGCAATTCGGTATTTCATGTCGACCTTATTGCAGAAGCCCATGACTCGGACGGCGTGGCGGAGCGAGCTGTCTCCGTCGCCGCGGATCAGAGTTGTCTGCTGCGGGTTGCTCTTTTTTGCCTGAGTAATCAGCGCGGCGATTTCGGCTTCGGAGTACTCCTGAGCCGCGACCTTGTACTGACCCTCGCTGCTGATATTCACAATCAGTTCCGGTGTCATCGACAGCGGCTGCGCCTGAGCGACCTCGGGCAGATCGATGTCCAGTTCCCGTTCTGCCTGGTGATACTCGGTGGCCACCAGGAAGAAAATCAGCAGCAGAAAGACGACGTCGATGACCGGCGTCAGATTCGGGCCTTCGGAATCGTCGGTGTTGACGGGGAGTTTCATTCGGACTGCTCCATGCGGGCGAAGCAGGGCATTGTGTCCATCAGCGATTCGTCGATCTCGCGGAAGTAACGTTCGACGCGAGCGTTGTACAACGCCGCCAGCAGCAGACACGGTATCGCGATCGTCAGGCCGGCCGCCGTCGTCAGCAGCGCCATGTAGATGCCTTGAGCCATCAGTTCGCCGCGACCGAGGCCTTCCTGACTGGCTGTGCGAAATGCGATGATCATGCCCAGCACCGTGCCGAGCAGTCCGACCAGTGGGGCGACACTGCCAACAACGCTCAGTGGTTTGATGCCTCCGCGAATCGCCGCCATTTCGCGAGCCGCCGCGTCTTCCATCGACTTTTCAACTTCGTTGACCGGACGACCGCCGCGCAGCAAGCCCGCCTGCAGGATCTTTGCGACCGGCGTCGTCACCCCTTCACAGAGCTTTCGCAGGTCATCGGCCGCCGCGTCCGTCCGAGCAAGCACCGCTTTCAATTCGGCCATGAACGCCGTCGGCAGAATCCGGCTGCGCTGTGTGTTCACGGCGCGTTCCAGTCCGACGGTCACCGCGGCCAGTGAGAAGAGAATCATCACACCCATGAACGCGAGCCCAGTCGCTCCACTGTTGAGGACCATTCCCATGATGGAATCGTCCTGCTCACTGGTTGCAGCATCCGCCGCCGGAGCGGGAACTGGCTTGGCGGCATTCGCGTCTGCAACGGGTGCGGCCATGTCGCCGTCGGGTACGGCAGGGGGCTGAGCCATGACAGCCGGTACGGCACACATCAATCCAACGGCCGCAATCCACATCGCGACGCGATTCACTTTTCGATTCAATTGCATCGTTCACCTTTATTTATCTTTGATACCAGCCAGCAGAGTCTGTGCGTCCTTCACCCGTGCGTGAGTCGCAAACTTTTGCACCATTGTCTGCAGCTCCTCGCGAGCCTGTTCGAAGTTCTTCAGCTCGATGAAACAGCGACCGGCTTCCAGGTGGGCGAGTGCCTGCCACTCGGCGTACTGTTCTTTTTCCGGATAGCCGACGACGACTTCCAGGAAGTGCGCCGATGCGTCTTCGTACTTCTTCTGGCTGAACGCGATCTCGCCCATCATGAAACGGGACTTGGCGGCCGTCGGGCTGGACGTCGCTTTCGTGACGGCTTCGTAAACCTGCAGCGCCTTGTCGAGTTGATTCTGATTCTGCAGTGCCAGCCCCAGACCGTACCGAGCTTCGTTGACGGCGTAGAAATCAGCGAAGCCGGCAATCAACGCTTCGTACATTCTCTGACTGTCCGGCCAGCGTTTGAGTGCTCCTGCCGAATCGCCGCCGCGGTACAACGCGTTCGGGACATACTTCGCCTCTTTGGATTTCACGACCGCGTCGTAATGCACGTACGCGTCTGTGAATTTGCTCTGACGATAGAGACACTCGGCAGCTCGGAAGCGGGCGGGCGTCAGCAGCGGCCCCGTCGGAAACTCTTTGACCTGAGCGAGAAATGTCGCCGTCGCCGGCTCGAACTGGTCCAGTTCGAACTGCGTTTCCCCGAGTCGATAGAACAACGTCTCGCGCAGCTCTGCCGGCGTTTCCTTTTTCGCGAGACCGTTGCCGAACGACTTAACGGCTTCGGCCTTCTGGTCCGCCGCAGACTGCAACTCTCCGACGCGGAACCAGGCTTCGGCTCCGTGCGGGCTTGCGGCGAATGTCGTGGCGAGCGTTTGAAAGGCCGTGCCCGCTTCTTTGTCGCGTTTTGCATCCAGGTACGCGAAACCGAGTTCATACCAGGCTCGGTCGGCGTCTTCGAACTTCGGCGCGTCTTTGAGCAGCGAAGCCAGCCCAGCGATTCCCTGCGGCAGCTGTTTCTGTTCGAGCTGACACAGTGCGAGCCGATACCGCGCCGCGTAAGTCTGATTCATCGCGGCTTCTGTTTTCTCCACCGGCGGCACGGCCAGGAAACCCTGAAAGTCGATAGCCGCCTGAGGGAATTTCTTCTGACGAAACTGACAATCGCCGCGCAGGTATCGCGCATCGTTGGCGATGTCTGATTTTGCATACGTCGTCAGCACTTTAGAAAGTTCGGCCGTGGCGCCGTTCAGGTCGGGCTTGGCCATGAGCACGGTTGCCGAGTTGTAAAGCGCGCGCGGAGCCTGTTCGCTGTTTGGGAATTCGCTGACGACTTTGCGGAACGCGGCGATGGCCGGATCGGGTTGCTTCAGATCGAGGGCGATTTCGCCGAGCTGAAACCAGACGCGGTCTCGATAAGGGCTCGTCTTGAACTGCTGGTCGAGTTTCGTGAGTTCGACCTTTGCCCCATTCGAATCTCCCACAACCCGCAGTTGCGTCCCCAGTAGAAACAGCGCTTCGTCGCCGCGTTCCCACTTCGGACTGGCGGCGACGGCCGCTCGGAAAGCGGTGATCGCCGGCAAGACCTGATCGGCGTCAGTCTGAGCGCGACCGATCAGCAGCCAGGCTTCCGCCTTGTGTTCGGGGTTCGTCAGCTTCGGAGCGTGCGGAGTCAGATGCGCAATCGTCTGCGGCAGCTTCTTTTGAGAATACAGACAGAAGCCGATGCGTACCTGCGCGAGCGGCACCTGGGTCGACTCGGCATACTCAGCGATCAGCCGCCGATAGAACGCTTCTGCTTTGGGCACGTCCGGCTTTTCGGCAAGCAGGTAACTCTCCGCGCCGATAAACAGGACTTCGGGAGTCAGCTCGTGCTTCGCAAACTTTGCGTTCGCCAGGAACGATTCGGAGTACGTTCGCGCGTTCGCGTAATCAGCCAGTTCCAGAGCGATGAAGCCCGCCCGGTACATGGCGTCTGCCGCTCGCAGATGATCGACGTTCTGCTTAGCGAACGCGACGAACTGCGCCGGTGCTGTCTTGCGAGGTTCCGGCTGAGCGGCCAGTCCTTCGAGCCGGCTGAACCGCATGTCCGGCAGAAACGTGCTTTTCGGATTGGCCGCGATTCCCAAGTCCAGAGCTTTGACCGCGTCGACTGGTTTTGTCTGGCGAATCAGCGAGCGTCCGAGCAACCAGGCGGCCTCGTCGGCGCCCGCGTCTTTTCTCGTGATGACCTGAGTGAAGTCGGTCGCCGCCTGCGGAAACTGCTCAGCTCGAAACCGGCACTTACCGCCCGAGAGCAACGCCGCTCCGACGTACGAACCTTTCGGGAAACGCTTCGGCAGAGATTCGAACTGGTCGGCCGCCTGAGGCAACTTGTCCTGCGCCTGCATGCACAACGCCAGCTGGTACAACGCGTATTCAGCGTACGGCGACGTGGCGACACTCTGCACCTGCTGGTATAGCTTTTCGGCATCGGGATGACGCTCCAGTCCCGTCAGCGCCGCACCGTGACGAAGTCGGCACTCGTCGAGACGTTCGTCCTTCGGAAACTTTTTGACGAACTCGTCGAACGTCTTGACCGCGTTCTCGTGCTGGGCGAGTTCCGCGTACGCAATGCCGAGCCCGTAATACGCATCGACGGTCTGCGGTGCCTGAGCGTGCTGCTTCACGATCCGATCGTAAACCGGAACAGCCGCCTTCAGATCGCCCGCCAGAGACAGACACTCCGCCTGATAAAACAGAGCGTCGACCAGCTGCACGCTCTTCGCGAAACCTTTGACGAGTTTGTCGAACTCGACCGCGGCTTTGCGGAACTCGGCGGCCGCCGCGACCTCAGCGGTCTTCTGCTCGGCCTCGGTCTTTGCCGCATCCGCTTTATCCTGCAGCGCGAGCGACACGTTGTAATGGCACATTCCGAGGTTGAACTGCGCACGGTCCCGCTGCTCGAACTTGCCGTACTTCGCCAGCACGTCTCGAAATACCGCTGCCGCTTCCGGGAACTTGCGATCGCCAAACCGGCACACTCCCAGATTCAAATGCGCCGACGGGAGCCGTTTGTCTTTCGGATGCTTCTGCAGAAACTGCGTCCAGCGCACAGCCGCCTGAGCGAACAGCTTCTTCTTCTGAAAGGCGATGGCCACGCGGTACTCGCGAATCGCCGCCGCTTCTTCAGGACTGACTTCCTGAGCAAACGCCGTCCCAGTCTGACCGAACATCGATAGCAGCAGGCCACAGAAAACGGCGACACAGATCAACCCGGCTGTGCGAAGTTCTGCGGTGGCAGCTCGGCCCCGAGCATGAGAGACGTCAATCCCGACAAGGGGCTGGGGCAGGGACTGCGAGCTTCTACGGCGGCGTATCCAGCAATCACGCATCGTGCGCACAGACAGCATGTCAATTCCTTCGCAGAGGGTCTCCGCCTGAGACCTGCGAACCTCGCGTCCCTGCCGAAGTACGCCGCAAGCGGTCGTGCGAGCAATTCAGACGACCAGATTCCCTGACCGGTCGATCCTCGACCCATCAACAAACGATTATACGTCTGCCGGAGCCGCCGCCGCAATTCACTGCAGCGCGGCCATTTCTGCTGCGGGGAGTAGGTTCCATCGATCGCGAGCGACCGCATCACTGTGGGTTCGGATACTGCCGCGCGTGGTTGGTGATTCGCAGGCAAACGTCCGTGTGGTCAACTAACTGGAACGCCATGCAAGCCGTGTGATGATCGGATCTTGAAAGTGTCGTCCGACATGGTTGTCAACTTGGTCAGAGAAAATATCCACCATGTGCCCCGAACTGCCGGGCGTCAACGTCAGCACCTCAGCTGAAACTGTGATCTGCCTCTGACAGTAAGCCCCGCACCCGTAGTGGCTTTGCGTGTATGCGGACGGGTTTACACATACGGGGAACCAGGACCTGTTCGTTCTTTGTATCGGCGCCAGCGGCAATCAATTGCCGCCGCTGGACGGTGGAAACGGCACCTGCCCGGAGCCGGCAAGGTACACCAGTAAATCCCGCACCTGCTGATCGGTAAAGGTGCGCAGCATGCCCTCGGGCATCATCGAGACGTTTGATGTCCGGATGGTCTCGACATCCTTCATCGAGAGACGAATGCGTGCGTCCTGAGTTCGGAAGACCACATCGCTGTCTGTCTGCCGCACGACGAATCCGTTGAACAACCGCCCGTCCTCGGTGACCAGTGTCGTCAGCCGATACGCCGGATCTATTTGTGCGCTGGGATCAACCAGGTTGCTCAGAACGTAATCGGCCTTCTTACGGCCCGAACCAGTCAGGTCCGGTGCGATTGTGCCACCCTCACCGAACAGCCGGTGGCATTTGACGCAGGTCTTTTGAAACACGAGCCGACCGGCTCCCGCATCCCCGTGGCTGAGATACTCGGGTGTCGTCAGTTTCAGGAGTCGCGCAAGTTCCTCGGACTTCTGAATCTTGACGGTATCGTCGGCCCACAATTTCAGCACGCGTGATTTCAGCTTCGGATCATCAAACGTTCGCAACTGTTGCAGCGCGAATGCAGAAACGTCTTTGCGATCGACCCGTCCAGATTCCATTGCTGTCAGCAGCGATTCGGCGAAGCTCAGTCGAGTCGTCAGCACGCCGATCGCATCCTGCTTTTCGGCGGCACTGAATTCGGAGTAGTTGCCCAGCAGGACTTCGGGAGTTGATTCATTGTTTCGAATGCCAAGGGCCCGAATCGCTTCGTTTTGTAGTGTAGAACTACGGGCCGTCAGACTGTGGAGCATTTCGATAGATGCTCCGTTGCTCACCTGCAACAGCGCCTGCAGAGCTTCGCGGCGGTCATTGTCCGAAATTGCATCGTCGAGAACCGTTTTGCGCAGTCGATTGATGGCCTGCTGATCGCCAAAGATCGTGGCCAGTCGAACGGCGACCGAACGCAACGAAGGATCAGCGGCCGATGACACCTGCTTGTAAAGTTCTGGCCACACTTTTGGCGATTTTTGAGTCTCGCGTCCATCCAGCGCATCCAGCATTCCCTGCAACATGTCATGACGCACAACCGGGGCCGACTGGGACATCACAGCGTTAACGACCTTCGCGATCGGCGGCTCGGTCGTGTCGATTGTGCGTCGCACGATCAGATTTCGGAGGACCGAAAGCCTGGACTGTGTCGCCAGCTTGAGTGCCGCCTCGGTGTCCCGTGATACGAGTGGCTCAATCCCGTACCAGATCATGAGCGGAATGTACGGGTCCATGTCGTCTTCCGCATGCAGAGCAAGTCCGGTGGCGATGTCCCACCGTCCTTCGTTGCCGATCCGCTGCAGCGCGCTGGCGAGGGCGAGCCTCACTTTTGGTGACGGTTCCGCGAGAGCGAGCTTTGCGAGTTGCGAGGCAGTTTCGACCTGCAGTTGCTGCCGGTCAGCCAGAAACTTGACGGCCCACCGGCGGACATGTTGGCTTTCGTGCTTCAGCAATTCGACCAGTTCCGATTCGTGGAATGCGCCAACGATGGCGAGTGTCCACAGCGCTCGCAGGCGGTTTGGTTCATCCTTCGTGTTCAGGAAGACTTTCCAGAGAGGGGCCATCGCTTCCGAGACATCATCCCCGCGAATCGATCGCTCGTGCAGAATTCGTCGCGCATGCCGGGAGAACCATTCGTTGCGATGCAGATGCAGTTCGGCGAGTTCAACTGCAGTTAGTTTCTGGAGATCGGTCGTGACGGCTTTGGGTTTGCCATAGACAACTTTGTAGATTCGCCCGCTCGTGCGGTGGCTGCCGTCAGAGTCGTGACATTCGCCGAAGTCGTGCCAGTCCGAAATGTAAACGCCACCATCCGGTCCGTACTTGATCGACATGCCGCGGAACCACGGATCGTTGCCAAACAGAAAATCCTCTCCATGCACACCGACGTAAGTCGATGCGTTGGGAACAAGCCGGTCGTTGTTCACTCGGTTGCCGTGCATGTTGTTGGTGAAGAACGTGCCTCGGTATTTGTCGGGCCAGTTATCGCCGAGGTAAATCATGCCACCG
>JBLFXD010000147.1:0-10773 GCA_047611045.1 Planctomycetaceae bacterium
TGATCATGGTCACGATGGCCACGGGGCTGAAGGTCACGGTAGTAGTGGAGTTCATGCCGGTCACTATGCTGATCAGTTTCTGCCATTCATCTGGACATGCTTCTTTTACATCCTGTTCTGCAATCTGCTCGGTGCTATTCCGATGTTGGGTTCGCCGACAGGGGCGACGAGTGTGACCGGTGTGCTGGCTGTTGCGGTTTTTGTGTTCAACCTTTCTCAAGGTTTCAAACAGTTTGGGTTTGTTGGGTTCTGGAAGAATCAATGCCCTGATCTGGGGCTTGACGGAGTGACGGGCGTGGCAATTGGGTTCGGCGTCTGGTGTATAGAGGTGTTCGGTCTCCTCATTAAGCATAGCGTGCTGGCAATTCGGCTTTTTGCCAACATCATGGGCGGCCATACGGTTGTTGGCGTGATACTCGGGTTTATCGTTGCGGATGGCGTTGCAGGCACGATGCTTCAAGGGGTAATTATTCCTGCGAGCATTGGTGGGCAGATTTTTATCGGGTTACTCGAACTGTTTGTGGCTTTTCTTCAAGCTTACGTGTTTGCTTATCTGTCAACGATCTTTCTGTCGGCAAGTTTGCACGCACATTGACTTAAATGTGAAGTTACCGAGGGAATGTTCCCTCAGGAATATTACAAGACTTCCAGTTGGTTTTTTTTTGATCTAAGGAGATCGACCGAGATGGGTGAGATTCTCAATTCGCCAGCCGCAGGTGCCGGTATTGTGATGCTTGGTGCAGGGCTTGGTATTGCCAGGATTGGTGCTGCCGCCGTTGAGAGCATGGCTCGTCAACCAGAAAAGGCTGCCGACATTCGTGGTGCTATGATTGTCGCTGCCGCTCTGATTGAAGGTGCTACGTTCTTTGCTTTGATCGTATGTATCGCTACTGCCCCAAGCTAGGTTGTTAATGGCCGCTTGGAGTTTTGCGGGCGGGCTTCGTTTTTCTGTCTCTTATTGCGACTTGCAGGGTGCGCTGATGCACGCTTCTCGCTTCCATTGTAACTGGCTGCTGTTGCTTGCGGGGTTTGTCTTCGCGGCTGCGGTTGTATCCACTCCTGATCTTCAGGCGGCTGACGCAGGTCATGCTGTTGAGGAAGGGGGGCATGGTGGTCACTCGGAACCAGATACCGATGTTCCGATGATGCCGCAGAACGATCTCGTTCTGTGGACGATCGTTACGTTCGTGCTGTTTCTGGTCGTGTTGAAGAAGGTTGCTTGGGGGCCTCTGATCGAGGGCCTCGACAGTCGCGAGTCGAAGTACCGGAAACTGCTCGCAGATGCTAAAGCTGATCGCGACAAGGCTGTCGCACTGCTGGCTGATTACGAGCAGAAGCTCAAAACTGCTCAAGGGCAGGTGGACGAGATTATTGCGGAAGCTCGACGCGACGCTGATCGTACTAAGACGGACATTCTGGCGACCGCTCAGCAGGAAGCTGAAGCAACTCGAAAACGGGCTCTCGACGATATTGGTCGTGCTCGTGATCAGGCGGTGGCCGAGTTGTTCGATCATGTTCGAGCAAACGTCGTGTCAGCAACAGAAAAAGTGCTGTCTCGGAGCCTGACGGATGCCGACGATCAGAGGTTGATTGATGAAGCTCTGGCCGAAATGTCAGCAGCTCAAGGATAAGCTCAATTCACGTCACAGGCGTGTTACTGGCAGATTGGTCTGTCGAATGAGGTGAGGTCGGAATGGCGGACGTGCCCGAAAATTCTCGGATAGACAGCGTGGTGGAAGATCCCAGTACGTTGGCGATTGCACGTGTTTACTCGGACGCATTTCTCAATGCAGCCGGAGAAAACGCCGCTGAAGGGATCGAAGAGTTTACTTCGCTCCTGGAAGACATTCTCGCGACGAATCCTCAGTTCGAGTCGATGCTCATTACGGGGTTATCAAACCGCGATGAGAAGCTTGGATTTATCGACCGTGTGATCGCACCATACAGCAGTGATTTCTTAGCAAACTATTTGCGAGTGCTCGCTCAGCACGATCGACTTGATCTGTTGAAAGAGATTCTGGCAACTGCCAGGCTCGAGTTTGAGAAACGAAACGGTCAGCAGCGAGTGCAGGTTGTCAGTACAAAGCCTCTTGACGAGGCGACTCTGACACGTGTTAAAGAGCGAGTTGCTGCAGCCTTTAGTTTTGAACCAATTATTGAACCGCAAACGGATCCGAGCCTCATCGGTGGTATCGTGATTCGTGTCGGAAACAGTGTCTATGATGGCTCGGTTCGTTCGTGGCTGAAACAGCTGGCGAAGACGATGCATCAGGGGAGTCTCCATGAAATTCAAAGCGGACGAGATCGCTTCAGTCATCCAGAAGGAGATTGAAGACTTTCGCGGTCAGGTTGAGACCAGCGAAGTCGGTCGTGTTCTGGAAGTCGGCGATGGTATTGCGCGCGTCTATGGTCTGCAGTCGGCCATGGCGGGTGAAATGGTCGAATTCCAGAACGGCGTCCGCGGGTTGGTGTTCAACCTTGAAGAGAATTCCGTCGGCGTGATTCTGCTCGGACCCTTCCGTGACATTAAGGAAGGCGACGAAGTCAAAACGCTGGGGGCGTTGCTGTCCGTGCCGGTCGGCGAAGCATTGCTGGGGCGAGTCGTCGACCCGCTGGGCAACGCTCTCGACGGCAAGGGCCCAGTCGTCACCAGTGAAACTCGGCCGGTTGAAACGATCTCCCCAGGTATCGCTGGTCGGCAGCCAGTCAAGCAGCCGTTGCAGACAGGTATCAAAGCCGTCGACTCGATGACACCGATCGGTCGTGGTCAGCGAGAACTGATCATCGGCGACCGAAAGACCGGAAAGACAGCCGTCGCTCTGGACACCATCCTTGCTCAAAAGGGTGGAGACGTTATTTGCGTCTACGTCGCCAGTGGACAGCGAGCTTCCAACGTGGCGGCAGTCGTCGAATCGTTGGAAAAGAATGGCGCGATGGACTACACGATTGTAGTCTCAGCGTCAGCTTCCGATCCGGCACCACTCCAATACATCGCCCCGTACGCCGGTGCCGCCATCGCGGAACACTTCATGTACCAGGGCAAGCACACGCTGATCGTTTACGATGACCTGACCAAACAGGCTCAGGCTTACCGTGAACTGTCGCTGCTGATGCGTCGTCCTCCGGGCCGCGAAGCTTATCCCGGTGACGTGTTCTACTGTCACAGCCGATTGCTCGAACGATCAGTCAAACTGAGTGACGAACTCGGCGGCGGATCCATGACGGCTCTGCCGATCATCGAAACGCAGGAAGGTGAAGTTTCGGCTTACATCCCGACCAACGTGATCTCGATCACCGACGGCCAGATTTACCTTGAGCCAGACTTGTTCTTCGCAGGCGTTCGTCCGGCTATCAATGTCGGTATCTCGGTTTCACGTGTGGGCGGTAACGCTCAGACGAAAGCCATGAAAAAAGTTGCGGGTTCTCTGCGACTTGACCTGGCTGCCTTCCGTGAACTGGAAGCGTTCGCTCAGCTTGGTACCGACCTCGACAAGGCGACTCAGCAACAGCTCGACCGCGGTTACCGCATGGTTGAACTGTTGAAGCAGCCGCAGTTCCAGCCGCTTCATTATGCGGATCAGGTCGTCAGTATTTTTGCTGGTACCAACGGAACCTTCGACACAGTTCCTGTAGACAAAGTGCTTGAAGTCGAACAGGAAATGATCCAGTTCATGCGAGAGCAGAAGTCAGAGGTCCGCGACGCAATGGTTGAATCGGGCGAACTTGACGCTGGTGCGTTGAAGGCTGCTCTGGATGAATTCGCCAAGACGCTCGAAGGCCGATTCGAAGAAGAATAGAAACATGGAGCGAAGCCGAAAGTCGGCTGACCTCAGTGTTCTGTTTGCTGATTACGACGCAGTGTTAACAACGGACGGGAAGCGATGGCCAAAGCCAGAGCGATTGTTAAACGCCTCAAGGCGGTTAAAAACATCCGGAAGATCACCCGGACCATGGAATTGATCGCGACCGCGCGATTCAAGAAAGCCATGGACCGGGCGACCGAAGCTGCTTCGTACACAAAGAAAATCTCCGAGATCGTCGCTGACCTGTCGAAAGCCGACCTCAGCTTCAGCCACCCGCTGCTGACTCAACCGGAAGAACAGACGAAAAACGTTCTGCTGGTGATGACTTCGAATCGCGGCTTGTGCGGGGGCTATAACTCGGCTGTTCTGCGACACGTCACAACGCGTCTCAAAGAAGCACGGTCCAGCGGCGAAGACCTGACGATCGAAGTCGTCGGCAAGCGAGGTATCAGCTACTTGAAGTTCCAGGAAATGGAATATTCAAAAGCCTATACCAACTTCGAAGACAAGCCACGTTACGACGAAGTCGAAGAGATCGCAGATCGGTACATCGACGGATTCATCGCTGGTGACATTCATCGTGTCGAAGTCGCCTACACACGCTTCGAAACCGCTTCGAGGCAGACGGCAGTTCTTGAAACGCTGCTGCCGGTCGGCTCGATTGGCGACGATGACGCCACTGACGAAGGAGACAAGGGAGTCGATTACGAGTTCCTGCCGTCGCCAGAAGACATCCTCGAAGAGATCGTCCCGGCGGCGTTCAAGGCCCGACTTTTTAAATGTTTCCTTGACGCAGCCGTGAGCGAGCAGATTGCTCGAATGGTGGCGATGAAGGGGGCGACCGAGAATGCTGGCGACATGATCACCACACTTTCGATGCAGTACAACCGGGCTCGACAGTCGCAGATCACGTCAGAACTCAGTGAGATCATCGGCGGAGCAGCGGCACTCGAATAGTGCATTAAGAATACAACGTAGTTTTACCGGTGGGCTGCAGTGAGTCGGCTTACTGGTTTGTAACAGAACTTCACGACAATCGATCATACGACGAAAGCCATCGATCATGTCGACGACAGCTACAGACAACAAAACTGGTCGCGTTACTCAGATCATCGGATCAACATTTGATGCCGAGTTCAGTGAAGGCCATCTGCCGGAAATCTACAACGCCGTACTTGTGGACACCGAGATCAAGGGCGTCCATGTCAAAGTGACGGGAGAAGTCCAGCAGCATCTTGGCGGCAGCCGGGTTCGTTGTGTGGCCATGGGATCAACCGACGGGATGGCCCGCGGGATGGACGCCGTCGACACCGGTTCTCCTATTACGGTTCCGGTCGGGAAAGAAACACTGGGCCGTGTCTTCAACGTGACTGGTGAGCCGATCGACGGACGCGGGCCTGTCACCACAGAAGAAAAGTGGCCGATTCACCGCAGTGCTCCGAAACTTGAAGACCTGAGTTCGAAGACGGAGATCTTTGAAACTGGAATCAAGGTCATCGACCTGCTGACTCCGTTCGTTCGTGGTGGTAAAGCCGGCCTATTCGGCGGTGCCGGTCTTGGTAAGACCGTCATCCTGACAGAACTGATTGCTCGTATTGCGAGTGCTCATGGTGGTTACTCGGTGTTCGCTGGAGTTGGTGAGCGAACACGCGAAGGAAACGACCTTTGGCTCGAAATGCAGGAAACCAAGATCGGCGACACGGGCCGATCAGTCATCGAACAGACGACGATGGTCTTCGGCCAGATGAACGAACCACCGGGTGCTCGTCTTCGCGTCGCGTTGACCGGGCTGACGATGGCCGAATGGTTCCGCGATGCAACCGGAGCTGACACGCTGCTGTTCGTCGATAACATTTTCCGCTTCTCACAGGCTGGATCAGAAGTGTCCGCACTTCTTGGCCGTATGCCGAGTGCTGTGGGTTATCAGCCGACGCTGGGCACCGAACTAGGTGGTCTGCAGGAACGAATTACGTCGACCAAGAAGGGTGCCATCACGTCAGTGCAGGCGGTCTACGTCCCTGCTGACGACCCGACTGACCCGGCACCGGCGACTGCCTTCAGCCATCTTGACGCGTTCCTCTATCTGGAACGAAAGATCGCTGAAAAAGGTATCTATCCGGCTGTCGACCCGCTGGCATCTTCCAGCCGAGTGCTCGATCCGCAGTACGTCGGTGAACGGCACTATGCAGTGGCCCGTGCCGTGCAGCAGATTCTCCAGCGGTATCGCGAACTTCAGGATATCATCGCGATTCTCGGTGTTGATGAACTCGCCGAAGAAGACAAACTCGTCGTGCATCGCGCTCGTCGAATCGAACGATTCCTGTCGCAGCCGTTTCTTGTCGCCGAAGTCTTCACGGGCAAATCCGGTAAGATCACACCGCTGGAAGAAACTATCACCAGCTTCGAAGAAATCTGTGCCGGCAAATGGGATCATCTGCCTGAAGCGGCCTTCATGTACGTCGGTGGTGTTCAGGAAGCAGCAGAGCAGGCTGAGAAAATGGCTGCCGAAGCTAAATAGTCGAGCTCTGATAGATGCGGAAAGAGGCACTGTCCCACTTGAAACTGACTTTCGTTTCACAAGTTGCGGACAACGAGGCAAAGCAGACTCATGGCAAACGAACTTCAACTCATCGTTGTAACTCCCGAAACCACGATTGTGGACGAGCCGGTGAGTGCGCTTCGTTTTCCACTGTTCGATGGCCAGGTCGGAGTTCTGCCTGGTCGAGCACCGCTGGTCGGTCGTCTTGGTTGCGGTGAGCTGAATCTGTCTGCCGCTTCCGGCGTGCGGTCCTATTTTGTTGACGGCGGTTTCGTCCAGATTAATGGTAAGACGGTTACTTTGCTGACCGCCCGTTGCCTGTCGAACGACGATATGGACGCCGACGCGGTTCGTGCCGAACTTGATGAAGCAACGAAGCGTCCGGCAGCAAACGATGCGGATATCGACGCTCGCTTCAGAGACCAGGACCGTGCTCGGGCAATGCTCTCACTGAAAAAGTGAGTTGCCACCGCCTCTGTTGAGTGAGCTTTTCAAGAGTCGCTCCAGCAACGCTTTTCGGAAAACATGGGAATGGTTGCGCGCGTATGCTTTCTCCGTTGGCCGATCCCTGACAAACTGTGGCGATGACTGATATCAAGTTTTGCCCGACGTCTTGAGCCGGGTTCTGAGCGACGATTCGTCCTTGTGTTCTTCGACGGTTGCCAGACCGACGATGCGAGAACTTCTTCCGCGAGTGCCCAAGCGAGAAAGGAAACAGCAGCGGGATGTCGCGTTCACATTTCATGCCGTGGGTGACGTCCGCTGTCGTGCATACAGGAATGCTCGCGATTCTGGGGTCTGCGCTGACGGCACTTCCCGTGGTGGCTCCCGAAGTTGCGGGCAGCCGGATCGTCGTAATGTCGAGTATGGCCGAGGTGGCTTCGCCCGAGGCTGTGCTGCGAAAAGTGGAGCACACGCCGCCGGTCCGCGTCGTTGAGATTCCCGACGTGTCTCAACTTCCTCCGAATGAACCAGTGCCGCCTCCGCCGGTTGTTGAATCGGCTACGGAGTCTCACCTTCCACCGTCACCTGAGCCTTTGGAACTTTCCATGGCCTCGGTGAAAGCTCCCAGCTTGCTGCAGCGACGACGGTCGGAGCAGGCTCGCCCCAGCGTTCAGCCGCCACAGTCCAGGACTCGGCAACGTCCTTCGCGAGTTTCAGAACTCGACGAACTGGAAACGCCGACGATTACGCGTCGTCCGCCAGAACTGCCGCCGACTCGCAATGCGAAGCCGATCGAAGTACCGCCGGTTAGGCCGCCGTCGGCTGCCAACGTTCAGCCGGCTAGTGAGAGCAGCGCGCGGCAGCAGTCTTCAAACTCAGTCGCTCAGACGGTTGGCACGTCGCCTACGAAGCCGGCGAGGGCTCTGAGTAATCCGAACCCTGCTTACCCACCAGAGGCTGTCCAGCAGCGGCTTGAGGGCCGCGTCATTCTCTCCGTGACGATCGCGGCCAGCGGAGCGGTCACTAAGGTGACAGTCGCCGAATCCTGCGGGCATAAAGTGCTCGACCAAGCGGCCCTGGACGCCGTGCGCCGTTGGCGGTTTTCGCCAGCGACCAGGGGCGGAAAGCCCGTTGAATGGACGGCCCGGTTGCCGATCCGTTTCCGCCTGTAATGAGGTCTGCCCCGACCTGCGCGTTTTGAAGTTGCGCATTTTGAGTCGCGTAGCGACGGTAGCAAATAGCTGCGGGCGTAAGCCCGCAGAAAACAGTGACACAAGAACCTTCAGCCGCGAAGCGGCGACAGCAATCATCGCGCTGCCGCCGCTTCGCGGCTCACTTGTTCGTTTTGATCCTTATCCGTGGGCTGACGCCCACGGCTATGCGCTGTCGCCGCTACGCGGCTGAAGTGCGCAACTTCAAAACCTGCGCGATGGGCGTGAAAGCGTCGCGAACGGTTCCTCTGAGGCAGACTTTAACGGTTGTACTGCCTCCGGCGAGGATTCGGAGCGTGGCGAGACCGAATCTTTGGAACAGCCGGAGTAACGCCTCTGTTCGGCCCGATGCATAAAAGTACTACGACCACTTTCGAGGCAGAGGGAAGAGGAGTGTAGTCCGGCTCGTGGCAAGCGTCTCAACAGACGGCTGTCAGCGAACGGACGATTCTCCCGCCGTCGCGCGACTGTGAGGGGGACGAACGCCGCACAAAGCCACTGGGCAACGCTGTTGAAACAGCCGTCTGGGAAGGCGCGGTCAGTAGGACGAACCTGAGCCAGGATATCTCGCCAGAAAGTTTTCACTGTTTCCGACTTCTCGCGAAAGGAAGTTACCGGATGAAGACTCTGCTGCGCCATTCTTTGGTCTCACGATTTGCACCGGTGTTTGTGCTCGGAGTTGCGCTGACCGCAACACGATCCGCCGTTGCTCAGCCTCCTGCCGATTCGCCTTCCGATGACGAAACGCCCGGTCGAGTCGTCATCGAACGGCTGGGCGAGCCGGATTCAGTGCCCGATGCGCCGGCCGAGTCAGAGGCCACGCTTCCGGAAGTGACCGTCACCGCCCCGTTTCCTCGGCAACCGTTGGGAGACGACACGGTAGTTTCAGAATCGCCGACGGAGACCGCTCGCCGTCAGGTTGGCAGTTCCGTCACGGTGATCACAGAGCAAGACATTCAGCGTCGCGGCAGTCGGACGTTGAACGAAATCCTGCGTACCGTTCCTGGATTCGATGTCGCGTCGAGTGGTGGGCCGGGCCAGCAAACGACGATCTTCACGCGAGGTACCAACGGATCACAAACCAAAGTGCTGCTCGACGGGATTCCCCTCAACGATCCCAGTAGCCCGACTCGTGCTTTCGATCCTGCCAACTTCCTGCTCGACAATATCCAGCGGATCGAAGTCATCCGCGGTCCGCAAAGTACGATCTACGGTTCAGATGCGATCGGCGGTGTGGTCAATATTGTGACTCGTCGAGGCGATGGTCCGACCAAAGTTCAGACGACTCACGAAGGCGGGAGTTTCGGGACGTATTCACAGGCGACAACGATCAGCGGAGGGACTGATAACTTCTGGTATTCGCTGTCCGGTGCCTGGTTCAGAAGCGATGGTTTTTCAGCCGTCAGCTCCGGAACGGAAGACGATGGTTACGAAAACGGAACTCTCTCAGGGCGAGTCGGCGCTTTGCTGACTGATGACTGGGACTTTGATGTCTCGTGGCGATATGTGGACTCGGACGTCGATCTCGACGGGTTCATGGCCGACGCGGCTCGCAACCTGGACAACGAACAATTTTTCGTGCGGGCTCAGACGACGCTGACTCAGCTCGACGGAATGCTGGAACATCGAGCGGGCTACAGTTTTGCCAGCTACAAACGCGATGACCGCGGCGGGTTCCAGAGCTTCTTCGATGGCGAGTCGCACCAGTTTGACTATCAGGCTCGACTGACCACTATCGACGACGGCACCTTTCGCCACTCGGTGACCGGCGGCGTCGAGCACATTCACGAGGACATCCTGCAGGATACCTCGAGCATGTTCATTTTCTTTCCGGCAGCGGCATCGCAGTTTGGGACGGGCGGGTTTGTCGAGAATCAGTTTGCCGTTGCCGACCGCTGGTTCACGACGGCTGGCTACCGACACGACGACTACAGCCGAGCAGGCACCGCCGATACCTACCGGGTAACGAGCCGGTTTTTGATTCCGGAAGCACACATGGATCTGCACGGAGCCATCGGCACGGGATTCCGATCACCGGCTTTGGCCGAAGTTGCTGCCGGGTTTGGGTTCGATCCTAATCTTCGTCCGGAAGAGAGCTTCGGATGGGAGGTCGGAGCCGAGAAGCGAATGTTCGATGACAAAGTTGTCGTGGACGCCACTTACTTCCGGAACGATCTCGATAACCTGATTGTGTTCCCGTTTCCAACGTTCACGGCGACCAACATCGGAAGTGCGCTGACGGCCGGTGTCGAAGTCAGCGGTCAGTTTGAACTTGGTCCGGACACGTTTCTGACGGCGTCGTACACGAATACGAAAACTCGCGACAACGGGACACGGTCACAACTTTTGCGTCGGCCACGACACAAGTTCAATACGACGCTGAGTCAGTTTCTCTGTGACAAGAAGGCTCAGGTTTCGCTCAACATGCGATTCGTCGGAGATCGTCAGGACTTTGGAGCAACGCTTGACGAGTACTTTCTCGTGAATGCGTCGGCATGGTGGCAGGTTTCAAAGAACGTGCGACTGTTTGCCCGAGTCGACAACATAACCGACGAGCAGTACGAAGACGTCCTCGGTTTCAACACGGCCGACCTCTCTGCCTACGGCGGCGTCACGATTGCCCTGGGCGGCTACGACGACGAATGACAGGCGTGCGTTGGTGCGAATTTTCTTGGGCTGTAGGGTGTGACAAGCAGAGCAAGTCAAACGGCTGGTGTGCCGGCGCGGGCAATCGTCGGAGTTTGCCACCAATAGAAATGCTAGCAGATAGCCGCGC
>JBLFXD010000148.1:0-10772 GCA_047611045.1 Planctomycetaceae bacterium
CCCCAGCTCATGGAAGCCGTTGAAAGACTCGTCCTTGACAAGCAGAAACAGTCCCGTTGAGATCAATCACTCAAACCATAACCGTCACTCAATCTTCAACTAAACATCGGACATCATCTCTTTGGGGTCGAGCTGCTGCAACATCGCAGTTACGAGCAAATCGTCTTCGAACAGAAACTTCTCATGTTTCTCACGGACTCGGTCCGACCATTCCGAAGTTCTATGCTGAATTCCGTACAAAATTTGGCCACGTTGTTTCGGGGTACCCTCTCGTAGAACCTGGACAGCGTAGTCTCGCCCGGATACTTCTCCCAAATGACACAGTTGAGATGCAGCTCGGATTGACGTGTCTGTGAAGTCATCGGCCGTAAGTGCTTGAACGAGCTTCTCGATTGTTTCCTTTCTCTGGTTCATATTTTCGACAGATTCTGGATCGTCGTTTGCTTCAACGGCGTTTACTAAGTCATTGGGTTTTCCGTCGTTCTGGTTCACGATCAATGCTCGGGCCTGTGCCTTTTTAAGAGCGTCGTCATCGTCAGTGATGCTTAACCAGTCACTCTCCCGAATATCGAACTGAGATTCGGGCTGCGCCTGACTTTCCGACTGCTGAGTTTCGCCCGAATCAAGGTAGTCAGCATTGCATCCCGATAGAAAACTGACTGCGGCGATGCTAGTACAGAGGATGGAGTATTGAATTGCCGAATAGTTCAAACGCATGATGAGCCCTCAGAGGGAAGAGGCTGTCGCAAATGTTAGGTAAAAGCATGGCAGGCTTGAGATAGGTTGCACAGTAGAGCAACGATTGAATTCTGGTCGGAACATCGATCAATCTTGCGTGCCGATGCAAAAGAGGTGATGGGTTGTGCGGATCAGCAGGCGGTCGCCCACGATCGCTGGCGTTGCGAAGACGGGCTCCTGCATTGAGTTGCTCGTGGCGACTTTGAAGTCGGGGCCGGTGTTCACGACGAAAACTGTTCCGTCCTCGCTGCTGAAGTAGAGGTGGTCCTCGGTGGCAACGGCGGATGCCGAGTGCTGGCCGCCGACTCGCTGTTGATAGACAAGCTCGCCCGTTTGGGCGTCGCGCGTGGTCAGCACACCTCGGTCGCTGCAGGTGTAGAGGAAGTCGCCGACGATAATCGGCGTTGGGATGTAGGAGCCTCCGCGCGGCTCCCACCAAAGCAGACCGTCTGGAAGGGCGTCGGCAATGACGCGTGGAGTGATGTCGCCTCGCGCAGCCGGTGAGATCGCGTAGGCCGAACTTCTGCCGTGCCCACTCGAGAGGAAAATCTGCCCGTTGGCAATCAACGGTGCAGGGACCGGAACATCGCCGCCTCCGTTGAGCGTCCAGAGTCGCTCGCCGGATGCCAGGTCGTAACCAGCCATCCGGCGATAGCCGTTGCAAACGAGCTGCGTTTCCGTTTCCGTCGTGATGATCGTCGGTGTCGACCAGGTGGCGACGTCGTCGCGTTTGATGCGAAGGATTACCGATCCGTCCGAGATATCGAGGACTGCGACAAAGCCAGTGTTCAGACAGTCGCACTGCAGGATGACTTTGTCGTCGTGGATGATCGGCGAGCTGGCGAAGCCCCATTCAAGCTTCGGCGCGTCGTACGGACCGGAATGAAGTTTTCCAAAGTCCTTCTTCCAAAGGAGCTGCCCATCCATGTCCAGGCAGTAAAGACCTTCGGAACCGAAGCACGCGACCACGTGTTTGCCATCGGTCGCGGGGGTGCTGTTGGCGTGAGTTGCCTTCAGGTGCCGTTTGATCGTGGGCACGCCGCTGACGACCGTCCGCCTCCAGATCTCGACACCGGTCTCAAGATCAAACGCCGCGACCTGCCATCGCCAGTTGCCCGAATCGATGGCCGATTCACCGCTGCCGCCCACGAACCCCGTCGGAACGGTCTCATCGTTGCTCTCGCTGACGGCTGTCGTCAGGAAAACGCGACCACCGACGCTGATCGGGCAGGAGTGTCCCAATCCGTCCAGCTTTCTCTTCCAGAGAATGTTCTTGCCGAATTCAACATCCCATTCGGTCGGAGGATTTCCAGAACCAATACCGCTCGCACCGACGCCACGAAACTGCGGCCAGATGCCGAATTCCTGAGCATCCTGATTTGCCTCCAGCTTCTCCTTTGCCGACGCATTCTTCTCGGATTCAGCGGCCTGTTGCGCCGAGACTCGTGTGGCTCCAACAAGGCCGACTAAAAGCAGGACGAGAAAAGTCCCCCTGATCACACTCGACTCCCTTCTGTCGTGTATTCGCTCGTGCCTGATCGCCTGTGACGCGGCACAGGCCGATGCAATTTCATCATGAAAATCGGGAATCTATTTTGGACGCGTCCCCTTGTCGGAATTGTGACTCAAGCGTGTTTGCAACGCGACTCAAGTGAGCATCCGGCTTCAGGTCTGGGCGAGATGTCGGCGCCGGATTCTCGGGAAGCAAACAATGATCTTGTCCGTTTTACCGTGTCGCTGTTTTCAGGAACGCGATGTCACGTCATGATGAGTGCCTCGTTGAAATGACGCACGATGCTGACACGAGCCACGGAGTTGCTGAATGAGATTTGCTTGTAGACATACTGTATTCGCCGCAATGACCTGCGCGGTGATGGTGCATTGTCTGGTCTCGTCCGAAGTGCGTGCGGCGGACACTCCGAAAGCAGAACTGACCTTCGAGAAAGACATCCTCCCGATCATCAAGGCCAAGTGCATTCGTTGTCACGCGGGTGTGGAGCCAAAAGCCGGATTGAACCTGACGAGTCCCGCGTTGCTGCTGACTGGTGGGAAATCCGGAGCAGCACTGCGAATTCGGGCGGCGGAGTTCAGTCTGCTGTACGAGATGGTCAGCTCCGAAAAGATGCCGCCGGTCGGACAGAAGCTGACCGCTGAGGAGAAAGGGCTGATTCGGAAATGGATCAACGACGGAGCCGCCGGTGTGAGCAACGCAGCGGCTGTCGATCGGTCCGACGATGTCACCGACGCCGATCTCTGGTCATTCCGCCCGGCCGTCCGACCCGTCGTCCCCGACGTTCGACAGCGCGATCGCGTGCGGAATCCCATCGACGCGTTCGTCCTGCGTCAGCTGGAGAAGAATAAGCTGACGCCCGCTGCCCAGGCTGACCGGTTGACGCTGCTGCGGCGAGCGTCGTTTGACCTGATCGGACTGCCGCCCTCGCCCGAGGAAGTTGACCGGTTCCTCGCCGCCGACGAACCGGGATCGTACGACCGGATGATCGATCGACTTCTCGCCAGCCCACAGTACGGCGAGCGGTGGGGGCGACACTGGCTCGACGTCGCGGGCTTTACGGAGTCGGCGGGAATTCTCAACGAAGATAAGGTTCTGCCGCTGGCGTGGCGGTATCGCGATTATGTCATTCGCGCTTTCAACAGCGACAAACCGTACGACCGATTTCTCCAGGAACAGATCGCTGGCGACGAGCTGACCGATTACTGGACGGCCTTCGAAAATGAAGAGCGACTGCCGGACGACGTCGTCGAGGGGATCATCGCGACCGGCTTCCTGAGAACCGCAGCCGACCCGAGCCGGCCGGATTTCAGCACGATCAAGAACGCCGCCTCCCAGTACTTCTACCCGACGATCTTCGACACGTTGCAGATCGTCTGCTCGTCGACAATGGGCCTGACGGTGCAGTGCGCTCGCTGTCACAGTCACAAGTTCGACCCGATTCCGCAGGTCGATTACTACCGCATGCAGGCAGTCTTTACGTCAGCGTATCGCACCGAAAAATGGATTCCCCAGATGAATCGCCGGCTGCCGATCGCCTCGCAACGGGAGAAGGAAGCGGCGGCGAAAAAGAATGCCGAAGTGGACGCGTTGGTCAAGACGTTGAAGGCGGAACTGGCAACATTGAAGACAACGTTCACCAAGCGATACTTCGATGATCAACTGGCAAAACTGCCGGAAGAGCTTCGTGAAGACGTCAAAGCCGCACTGAATGCAAAGAAGGAAGCTCGCACCGAAATTCAGAAGTACCTCGCCGGAAAGTTCGAGAAGAAGCTGCGGCCGCAAGGGAAGGAACTCGACACGGCACTCGCGACGTACGCCGAGTTCACAAAAGGGACGAAAGACCTCAACGCAAAGGTCGTCGCAGAAGAAGGCCGGAGATGGGTGTTTGACGAGGTGCGTGCCTTGTACGACCAGCCGGGCGAAGCCACGACTCCCGTTCTGCTGCGAGGCGACGCGCTCACGCCGGGGCCGCTGGTCGAACCGGGAGTCATCTCAACGATCGCCGCTCCGAAGCCGTTTGACTGGTCGGCTCCGCAACCCGAAGCGAAGACCAGTGGTCGCCGACTTGCTTTCGCACAATGGCTGACTCAGCCAGATCATCCGCTGACCGCCCGGGTGATGGTCAACCGAATCTGGATGCACCATTTCGGAACGGGTCTCGTGTCGACGCTTGATGACTTTGGAGTATCCGGTGATGCGCCGTCTCATCCCGAACTGCTCGACTGGCTGGCGACCGAATTCGTCCGCAGCGGTTGGAGCATAAAAAACATGCACCGCCTGATGCTTGGCTCGAGCACCTGGATGCAACATTCGCGGGGCACGTCAGAGCACCTCGCTGCTTGCGAGAAAGTCGACCCGAACAACCGACTTCTCTGGCGGCAGACGATGCGGCGACTCGAGGCCGAACCGTTGCGCGACGCACTGCTGGCCGCGTCGGGAACGTTGAGCAGTCCGATGTTTGGTACGGCACAATCGGTCGCACGGCAGAAGGATGGCGAGGTCATCGTCCCGGCCGGACAGGATCAGAACCGACGATCGATCTACGTGAAGATCTTGCGGCTCAATCCGGAAACGATGCTGGAAGTTTTTGACCAGCCGACAATTTCTGTGAACTGCACGCAACGCAGCACGTCGACCGTGTCGACACAGGCGCTGACTTTGCTCAATAGTGACGCGATGACTCGTGCGGCGTCCGCCTTCGCGAGTCGTGTGCTGGGTGAACGCCCGAGCGACCCTGTTGGGCGAGCGGTACTGACAGCGTTTAGCCGCGAGTCGAAACCGGCTGAATACAAAGTGCTCTCGGAGTTCTTCGAAGCACAAAGATTACGATATCTGGAACAGCATGCCGAAAATGACAGAGGGAAGGCTGAGGTGATCGCCGATGCCCGTCACAAGGCTCTGGCCGACCTCTGCCACATGCTGATGAGTGCCAACGAGTTTGTTTACGTGGACTGAACGATGAATCAATTCGATCCGCTTTCGAGACGCGATGTGCTTGCCCGGCTTGGTTCCGGCTTTGGTGGTCTCGCGCTGGGGACTCTGCTGAACGAATCGTCCAGTGCGGCAGGCGCGAGCGCGAACATTTCGCCGGACTTTCAGCCCCAGGCGAAGGCGGTAATTCAGCTTTACATGCACGGCGGCCCGAGTCATATGGACCTGCTGGATCCGAAGCCGATGCTCAACCGCTTCGACGATACGGCACCACCAGACGAAGTCGCTGATGATGAAAACCGAACGAAGAATCTGATGGGTTCGCCGTTTGAGTTTCGGAAGTGCGGGCAGAGCGGTCTGGAATTCTCAGAGATTCAGCCGTTCGTTTCGCAGCACGCTGACGACATCGCGGTGATCCGATCCATGTTCACCGAACATCGAAACCACGAGCAGGCGATCTGGATGGCTCAAACCGGAATGACCACCGGGGGGCGGCCAACACTGGGATCGTGGGCGGCGTACGGACTCGGAACCGAGAATCGAAATCTGCCGGCCTTCGTCGCTCTGCCCGATCCTGGCGGGGCGTCGGTGAACGGTGTGAGAAACTGGACGAGCGGCTGGTTGCCACCTCGGTATCAGGGAACCGTGTTTCGCGAACAGGGCAGTCCGGTACTGAATCTGCAGCCGAAACAGCCTCGCCCACCAGCGATCGAAAATGCTCGTGCCAAGCTGCTCAGGCAGCTCAACGAGAAGCACCTCGCCGAACGGCCGGGTGAACTGGAACTCGAAGCCCGCATCGAGACGTTTGAACTGGCTGGTCGGATGCAGCTGGCCGCGACCGACGCGCTGGACCTGTCGCAGGAGACTGAAGAAACGCAGAAGCTTTACGGGCTGGATAACGCCACGACGAAGTCGTACGGGACACGCTGCCTGATGGCTCGGCGACTGGTGGAACGCGGGGTTCGATTCGTGTCGCTGTTCATGTCGGGCCAGCCGTGGGACACCCACTCCAACAACAACGCCGGCACGACGAAGTGCTGCCAGCGTACCGACCAGCCTGTTGGCGCGTTGCTGACCGATCTGAAACGCCGGGGCCTGCTCGATTCAACGTTGATTCTGTGGGGCGGCGAATTCGGTCGGACGCCCGGCGCGGAGCAGCGAAATACGAAGGTCGCTTACGGGCGGGATCATCACCCGTACGGCTTCAGCATCTGGATGTCCGGCGGCGGAATCAAAGGCGGGCAGCACTACGGAGCGACCGACGATTTCGGCTACCGAGCCGTCGAGAAGAGATGCCAGACTGCGAACGTCCACGCGACGATTCTGAAACTGCTCGGCCTGGACCACGAAACTTTGACCTGGCACCACAACGGTCGCGACGAACGTCTCACGGACGTCTATGACGCAAAAGTGCTCGACGAACTTCTGGCCTGATATCGGTGCCGTGTCGTTTGACGGGGCGTGTTTCGAAGTTCGGTTCAGTCTGGAACTGGCGTGGCCAAAGTTGAGCGTTCCACCGCGCCGCTTTGAACTAGCAGCGGCGCCATGTCGCGGTCGAAGTCACGCTTCGCGGCAACCAGGACCACGACCAGCGGGATCGCGACCAGGGCGAACCGCACCACGCCGACGATCCAGGGTTTTCGGTTTCGAAGGAACGGTATCTCGGTGACCCAGCAGAGGAGCGGAGCGAGCAGCATGGCCAGTGTGCTGGCGACTGAGAGCTCTCCGAAGAAGCGGCCAATAAACAACAGACTGAACAGGCCAACCACTCCGATTCCCACGATTGGCGATGTGTCGAACTTTGCTTGGGTCTCAGATTGGCGAGCGACCAGCCACACTGCAAAGCTGACTGCAACGAGTGTCACAGTCAGTGGAAACGCCGCGGCGCCGCCCTTGATATAGCCTGCCATCATGACCGTCACTCCGGCGCACTGCGCCGCCATGCCCAATGCAAATGGAACCGAGACACCTGGAGTCCGTCGGGATAACCACGACAGTAGACTCCACAGACTTGCAAGCAAGACACCGCACGCCAGTAGGACTGATGCCGTCTGGGGAGAAGTCCAGCGACCATCGGCGCCCGTCAGATAGACGGAATCGTGCAGCAGAATTCGCGATGCGGTCGCCGCCAGACTCAGTCGGAAGAGCCACGCGAGCCATCGAGGCACCGACCGGAATCCGGCGACCAGTTCGATGCACAGGACCGCCGGCAGGACGACAGTTAGTAATCGGTCGAGGGCATTGAATGGCGGCCAGGCAAGCCGCCATGACAACACGTGATAGCCGGCGTAAAGACCGAAACCAATTCCCAGTACGCAAGCCGAGTTTCGCCACGCGTCCCCAATGGAACGTCGCGACTTCGCCATCGTCAGTACAAACAGAGTACTGACGATGGCGGCTGTCGCGGTCGCTTTCAGATACAGCAGCGGATCGGGCATCGGCTATTTTCGCACGCCTTCGCAGTCGATCATGATCAGAGCTTCGTCACCGATCGGGCCGATGGCCTTTGGATCGAAACCGTAATCGCTGCGTTTAAGGGCATGTTCGGTCGAGAAAGCAACTCGTTTCACTTTGCCAAAGTCATGCTCTTTGCCGCCCATCAGAACGAGTTTGATCTTCTTCGTCTTACCGTGCATCGTGAAATTGCCGGTGACTTCGAAACCGCCTTTGATCGGTTTTGTACTCGTACTTTTGAACTCGATCGTCGGGAACTGTTTGGTGTCGAAGTAGTCAGGTTGACGAAGGTGGGCGTCGCGAGCTTTGTTCGCGGTATCAACGCTTTCGGTTTTGATCGTCAGAGCGAACGTCGACTTCGACGGGTTCTCACGATCAAGCGAGAACTTGCCAGAGACGTCATTGAACCGGCCATGAATCCAACTGATGCCCATGTGTCGAGCCTTGAAGCTGACAGACGAATGCACGAGGTCGTAGTCATATTCATCGGCCGCTGAGGCAGGCGCGCTGCCTAATCCGGCAAACGTACCAAAGGCGAGAGCGCAGACCAGAAAAGTTCGTCGCATAAGATTGTTCCTTCCAAAGAGGATACGGAATTCGTCCTGCTGAAATGTCAGCGGGTGAGCGGCCATCGTATGAGTCGCCAAACCGGGCGTAAAGCAGGTCAGCATCGGTCCATGCGTGCGTTACAGATTGGCTAACGCTTGATTTGAAGGACTTCGTCCTCGCGTCAATGAAAGGGCGACGACTGGCAGTGAGACTTCGATCGATCGCGGAAAGTGTCAGCGCACGAAAACACCGGAAACCAGAAGGCTCCCGGTGTTTCGAGTTTCCGTCGCACAGTCGTTCGATGATCACGCTCAGAGTCGAATAGCTGCAACGCCGTATCAGATTTAATTCGGCGGTGCGTCTCGTCTTTCCTGAACGATCAATCAAACGAACTAGACAGGGCGAACATTCTCAGCGCGAGGGCCTTTAGGGCCGCTGCCGGCTTCGAATGTAACCTGCTGACCTTCTCGCAGTGCTTCGAAGTCGATGCCTTCCACAGCTGAGCTGTGGAAGAACATGTCGGTTCCGGAGCCGTCTTCGATGAAGCCAAATCCTTTGTCAGTGATTCTCTTGATAGTTCCTTCAGCCATTGTCGTGTTCCAATACTCTCAAAGATTTTTTGTGCCGCCGCTGATGCGTGAAACACTCACGCTACGTTGACTACACGGGGTTTTTGCTGTGGTCACTGATGCCGAAGGCTCGACGATAAGAAAATCGAACTGACACGAGTGGTTATTGCCTGGTCTAGAAGAGCCCGTCGAGTTCTTCCTGAGTCGGCTCCGTTTCTCCAGTCGAAGATGCGTCATCGTCGGAAACGATTCCGGCGTCTGCATCCTCTTTCTGTTTGAGGCGGCGAGTTCGCTTGATTTCAGCTTTCGCTTTTTTGTCCATCTCGCGCTGACGTTTGGCGAATGTATTCTGATTTTTTGCGATGGGATTTCTCCTTGAATTGTGACGGGTCTCGTTGGTCTTGTGGGAACGTTTGGAACCAGAGCACCCTAGCTGCTGGCCTGGCCTGTATTCTGCCGTCGCGTTCCCTTGCGGCGTCGTCTCTGCTTCGGTTTACCGTCGGTGGCCGATGCTTCGTTTGAGCCGCGTCCTGCACTTCGTTGTGATTCTGAATTCGTTGCTGTGTTTGCCGCACGCGATTGGTTTCCTGCACGCGATTGGCCCTGACCTGAACGACCAGGTCGAGAGTTTCGACGGGCTCCTCGTTGAGGTGCCGCAGATTTACTTTCCTCTGATACGGGCTGAGGGGCTGGCTGTCCAGGGGCCAGCGGAACTTTCTGCCCGATCAGCTTTTCGATCGCCTGCAGATCCCGCCGTTCGTCGGAGGTGCAGAACGAGATTGCCAGCCCTTCTGCTCCAGCTCGACCGGTCCGCCCGATGCGGTGGACGTAGCTTTCGGGTTCGGTCGGGAGATCGTAATTGATGACATGAGTGACGCCGTCGATATCGATGCCTCGTGCAGCGACATCGGTCGCGACAAGGACGTCAATCTGCTTGGTTCGGAATGCTTCGAGTGCTCGCTGACGGGCACCTTGCGATTTGTTTCCGTGGATGGCGGCGGCCTTGATGCCACTTAACAAGAGCTTCTGAGCCAGCATGTTGGCGCCGCGTTTGGTTCGTGAGAAAACGATAGCGCGACCCACGTCTGGCTTCGTCAGAACCTTCTTGAGCAGTTCACGCTTGCCGTTTCGCTCAACAAAGAAAACCTGTTGTTCGATCCGTTCAACGCTGGTCTTCTCAGGAGTCACGTTGACGCTGGTCGGGTTGGTGAGGAGCTGTTTTGACAGCTCGACAATGTTGGGTGGCATGGTCGCCGAAAAGAACAGCGATTGTCGCTTGGTCGGCAGTTGCTTGATGATCTTCTTGAGGTCCGGCAGAAAGCCCATGTCGAGCATCCGGTCGGCTTCGTCGAGCACAAACACCTCCAGATGATTCAGGTGGATGTAGCCTTGATTCATCAGATCGAGCAGTCGTCCTGGAGTCGCCACCAGAATGTGCGCCCCTTTATTCAATGCTCGAACCTGGCTGTTCTGACTGACTCCGCCGTAAACGAGGACGTGTTTGAGCGGCAGATGTTTGCCGTACGTCGCGAAGCTGTCGCCGATCTGAATGGCCAGCTCGCGAGTTGGAGCCAGAACCAGGACAAGCGGGCAGTTCGGCTTGCTTCGTGGCTGGTCTTCGCCAAGGCGGTCGAGAATGGGAAGGGCGAACGCAGCTGTCTTGCCGGTTCCGGTCTGAGCACATCCCAGAACATCGCGGCCTGACAGGGCGGCGGGGATTGTTTGAGCCTGAATCGGCGTCGGGATTTCGTATTTCTCATCAGCCAGTGCACGGTGCAGTGGTGAGATTAAGTCAAGTTCCGCGAAAGTCTTCAAAGTTGTTCCTTGCAAAGGTTGCTGTAATGCCCGGCTTCCGGAAGTTGCTTCTGCGAATGTTTGTCGCAGAAAGTGTAGGAAAGCACCGACCGAGATTCGTCTAAAGACCGATTCTTCGGTGGTAGTGGGCCGTGGTTGACGTCAATTGAAAAGCGAACTCCGCTTACTCAGGAATTCTGGACAAACAAGAAAGTCACAGAATT
>JBLFXD010000149.1:0-10748 GCA_047611045.1 Planctomycetaceae bacterium
TCTGGCCATCAGCACGAGTCGCGATCCGGGGAATACGGGTGCGCGGAACTTGACATCGTTCATACCGCCAAACCCGAGATAGTCGCCGCCGAGAATCTGATACTTGCGAGCGTAAAATCCAGCGAGCTGAGCCGCACATTCGCACAGAATGACGCCGGGCATCAGAGGAAACCCGGGCATGTGCCCCTGAATCCAGAACTCATCGTCAGTGACGTCTTTGAAGCCGATGAGGCTGTGAGTCTCTGGGTTGATTTGCAGAATCGCGGTCAGCTGCTCCATCTCGTGCCGCTGCGGATTGACCTTACGGATCTCGTGGATGTCGTGAAGCGGCTTTTCAAAGTCCAGCTCCAACGCTTCCAGGTCGTAAATCTGCTCGGGACGCATGAGAACTTCTCCGTGAAACGTGATCCGCATTCGTGATGGATGTATGGCTGATGAATCGCCGGTTTACGAAAAAACAACGCTGTGCCGGGTCAATGACCGACGATTTTACTGATCTGCATCAGGTCAGTCAGCAGTCGTTTTGGCCGGAGCTCTTTGTGATTGATCTCTGACGAGCTGGCTTTCAGGCTCAGTTTGTCACCAACGTACAACGCCGTTTTCATGCCGTGCTGTTTCGCAACGGCCAGATCGCTCTGCAGTCGATTCCCGACATACAGTATCTCACCCGGCTGAATGCTCTTCTCAGCAAAACGCTGCAGACACGTGTCGTAAAGTGTGGGCGACGGCTTCCGCACTCCCACCTGACACGAAAGAACCAAACACGCTGGATCGAACAACTCGTTGAGCGGCGGCAATTTAGTCTGCTGCCCCAACGCCCGCAACGCCTGGATCAGCGAGAACGGCTGAGCGTCTGTCAGCAGCCCCTGAACAAGTCCGCTTTGACTGACTGCGGTCAATGCGGCGGCGGCGTTCGGAGCCGCTTCGACCCCCTGCAGACACAACTGAAAGAAGTACGCAATCTTCTCCGAAAGCTGGTCGAGGCTGCCATAAAACCCTTCGTCGTACTGATACTCTTTTTGCCCGAGCATATCCAGAATCCGCCGCCAGGCTGCCGAGCCGTTGGCATGTCCGAAATCGCCAGGAGCCACCTTCGCCGTCAGTTCGATGTCCTCAACAGCGGCGCGATACTTCGGCAGGATGTATTCCCACGGTGCTCCCGGCTTGCGAGTCATGCTGTTCCACATGTTGAACTCGCTGATCGTCTTCTCCAGGGCGACCTGCATCCGCAACTCAAGGTGATGACTGAGCAGCAACTCGCCATCGGTGACGCGGAGCAGCGTCCCGTAGAGATTCCAGACAACGGCCTTGATCCCGGCGAGCGGCTTGTCGTGAGCCTTCGCGTTGACCTGAGCAACCTTTGGCACCTTCGGCCAGATGAGATCGTCGCGCTGGTTCAACCAGACCGCGTATTCCTGAAGCGACTGAGCCATGACAGTTTGAGCAGTGAAAATAGCGAGGAATGAAGCAAGAACGGACTAACAAAGGCGTCATCTTACTAACGGCAGCACATCCGTGCCTACGCTGGATGAGGTGCTTTGGTTCGCTTTGTTTCACACTGGCCCGCTACTTCCGAATCTTGCGGTCAACTTTCCAGCATCGAAATCGTTCTATCGTTCTATCGTTACTATTGGGGAGACGGCGAACAAACATCACCACATTCCGCCGCCGCTTCGTCTTCGAGCATCCCGAAGGCAACACGAGCTGTCGCTCCGGTGACGCCGCTATTGACCGCTGCCGTCACCGCGATCAGGGCATTGAGTTCTTCGTCAGAAATTCCGATTCCGCGAGCCTTGTCGACGCGATTTCTCGTGCAGACCTGACAGCCGCGAGTCATCGTGACGGCCAGTCCGACCAGATGCTTCTCTCGCTCGCTCAACAGATCCGTCGCGTGCGTCTGCTTAATGTGATCAACGATCAACGAGTCGTCGTAAGCCATGCTGGCATCTCCCGAATTTCAGTGATCAATCTCGAAAACTATGAAATGAACGTCGCGTCAACACTTCCAAACGGTGGAGATTCAACTCTGACGCGGCAGTTGTGTGAAATCGGAATCAGGCTCGGGACCGATCCAGTCAAGACAATCTGTCCGGCACCAAGTCGATCGCCTCGCTCCTGCACGATACCGGTCAACCATTTGAGTGACGAGTGAATCGTCTGAACCAGCGCCGGACCTTCGCACTCTTCGAGCAACTGATCATCCGCGAAAACTGAGAGTGACGGATCACCCGAAAACTCATTCGCGCTGATGCCTGTTCCTTCGACAAACCCGCCGTTAATCGCGTTGTGGGCGATCAGCTCTCCCGCCGATGGCCGCTCACCGTGCAGCACGTGATGGTGAAGCTCGATCGCCGGAAATACTCGAGCCACGCATGACGGAATCCTATTCGCATCGTGAAAATCTCCCTCAGTCGGTTCATGGGCCAACTCCACCGCCAGCTCGCCCTCGATCGCCAGGTTTGCAAACACGTGACGCGACAGCTCAGAACCTGTCGAGTGCCGCTCAGAATCGTACAATCGGCCGGTCACACAATGATCGATCCCGAGCTGACTGCGGATCGTCGGCGACGTGCAACCGACTTTGTATCCGATGATTCGCTCGCCACGATCACAACGCAACCGAGCGACTGCCGCCTGAAGCTCGTATCCCTGAGCCACGCTCAGCACGATGCCCTCACCAAAGATCGAGCCCGGCGTATGGGCGTCGTAGTCGGCAAGCTGCCGAGTCGCCCACTCGCTGAACTGTGAATCAGAAATGGCATCGCGTTGGTTCATCAATTGACTTCAATCATGAGGTGGCAGGAATGGTAAGGACGCCCCGGACTGTGTTACAAGATCGGCGACGAGCTACGACCACTCAACAACTTCCGACGGAGCAATCGTGATCGACATCGAAAAATGTGACGGAGCAGAATTCTCGCGATGCCGAAAGTACCGCTACACACTCTGGCGCCGCTGGGATTTCGAGAACGAGCTGAACCAGTGCATGTTCATCGGGCTGAACCCTTCAACCGCCGATGAAACAAAGAATGACCCAACGGTCCGGCGCTGCATCCGCTTTGCGAAGGACTGGGGCTTCACCGGCTTACTGATGATGAACGCGTTCGGCTTCCGCGCGACGGATCCGAAAGTCATGAAAGCTGAGCCGAAACCAGTCGGACCTGGCAACGACAAAGCGTTCGCTCATTGGGGCCCAAACGTCGGCCTGATCATCGCCGCCTGGGGAACTCACTGCACCGAGGCCCGCGAGCAACGAATCTGCAAAGTCCTCAACCGACCAGTCCACTGCCTCGGAAACACAAAGGCCGGCCGCCCGAAACATCCACTCTACCTACGAGCTGACCTGAAGCCCGAACTATTCTGGGAACCGGGCAGCGGCGTCTAATTCGCTGCCCGAAGATCGTAACAGGCCAGGGCGTTTTTCAGGCGGACGTACATTTTGCCGTCGGCGATGGCTGGGGTGGCGCAGGCGAGGGGGCCTTGGCGGCCGATTTTTGACTGGTAGAGTTTCTCGGCTTTGCCCTGGTTTTCTTTGGCCAGCGAGTTAACTCCGTGGAGTTCTCGCAGGGCGTCTTCGGTGTTGAGCAGGCCGGCGTCGTCGACCTTGGCGTTGAAGATTGGGCGGAACTCTTCAGGGGTTGCTTCGACGCAGAGGACGCCTTCGAGGGCGTAGTAGACTTTGGAATCGGCGGCGACGAGCGAGGTGTACTGCGGCTGGCCGAGGTCCAGGTTCGTCATCCATTCTGAGTCGCCCGTTTCGAGGTTCACACAGGCGAGCCGCTTTTCACCCTGAACGTAGACGTAATCTCCGACGACGACCGGGCTGCTGCCTTTGTCCTGGCAGCCATTGAAGACCCATTGTTCTTCGGCACCGTCGGTCGACATTTTGAAGCAGCGCATGCCTTTCTTACGGCTGTTTGAATAAGTGATGAGTCGGTCTCCGGAGACGACCGGTGTCGAAACGCCGGCTTCGGACTTCACCGACCAGACTTCTTTTCCCGACGCCGCTTCGACGCAGATGCTCGTTCCGCCTCCTGCGTTCAGGACGACAAAGTTCGTACCGTCGTGATGCCACAACACCGGACTGGTATGAGTGCCGCTGGTTTTCTTTGGGTCGCCTTCCCAGACAATGCTGCCGTCTTCGAGGCTGACGGCGTAAAGGTGTCCGGCCAGGAAGATGGCCAGGTCGTCGGCAACCAGGAATGACGACTGCCAGAACTCGTCGCGGAACGAAACCGGCAGGCGAACTTTCCAGATGCTCTTGCCGGTCAACGCGTCGACGCTGTGCACGTGTCCGCCGGCGCCGAGAATGTACAACCGGCCGTCGGCGACAGTCGGAGAACCCGATTGCGGAAACCTCGTGTAGACCGAGTCGGTTTCGTTCTTCCAGACTTCTTTGCCGTCGACCGCGTTCAAGCAGTAGATCGTTTCGCGAAAGACGTAGGCTTTGGCGTGTGCTTCTTCTTCGTCCCGGCGTTTGACTTCGTACTCGGCATACTCGGCCTCAGACATTCCGACTCGTTTGCCTGGCGAGAGCCACGGGAACTTTCTCTTTGGCACCTCGCCGATTTTCACTCGTTTGTGTGTGAACAGGTAAACCCGCTGCTCAGCCGTCTTGTCGCCGGGGAAGTTCGCGACGACCGGCGAACCCCATCCGCCTTCGTTCTTGCCGGAACCAATCGGCTCGCTGACCCATGCGGCGTTCAGGCCGTCCTTTGGAAGACTGCTCAGCAGACTCGGAGAATCACTCGCGACGCCGTTGCGGTCGTTGCCTCGCCACTGAGTCCAGTCTCCGGCCTTCGCGACGCTCGACAGCGTAAAGGTCATCACGATCAGAAACGCAGAACGACAAAGTGTGTGCTGAAAGTGTTTCACGGAAGGCGTCTCCAGTTAATCGGGCGGGCGAGATGGCGGGCTGTCGAGTCGGCAATCGGTCTGGTCGACCGACATCGAAATTGACTATACCAAAGACGCAGCATGCGGAAACCCGACCGGGGACGGCAGGAAGAAACTGAATTCCATGGACATACCAGATCGGTCAGACCATTCGGTCACGACGCCGTCCGACAAGTCCTCGCAGTCTGATCGCCGAATGCCAAGCCGTCGACAGTTTCTCAAAGGAAGCATTGCCAGTGGCGTTGCAGCCTGCGCGGCGACCGGTGCGTGGGCGTTTTTCGGAGCACCGCACAACGTCGAAGTCGTTCGCGTGCCGATGTCGCTGCGAGATCTTCCTGCGTCGCTGGTCGGGAAAACGATCGTTCAGATCAGCGACCTGCATGTTGGGCCGATTGTCAGCCGCGACTATCTCGGGCACTGCCTCGAACTGGTGTCGTCGCTTGATCCGGACATCGTGGCCGTCACCGGCGACTTCGTTTCGTACGACGGTCCTGCTCGAATTGGCGAAGCCGTCGCTCTGCTCGCCGACATGCAGCCGGGGAAACTGGCGACGGTCGCGATCACCGGGAATCATGACTTTGGATCGTCAGGCGGCGGATTTACGAATCGTCAGGCGGCTGATTCGTTGACGGAGAAGCTCGACGGAATCGGAATCCGGATGCTGCGAAACACGTCGGTCGAGATCGACGGGCTGAGGCTGCTGGGCGTGGACGACTTCTGGGGACCGACTCACGAACTGGGTGAAACGTTGTCGTCGGGCGATGCTGATCAACCGTCGGTCATGCTGTGCCACAACCCCGACTTCGTCGATCAGCTTGGGTGGGAGGATTATCGAGGGTGGATTCTGTCCGGCCACACTCACGGCGGGCAGGTTCGGTTGCCGTTCTGCAAACCGCCGATTCTGCCGATCCGAAATCACGACTACATCGCCGGGCAGGTCGAGCTGTCAGGCAACCGGACGCTCTACGTGAATCGCGGGCTGGGCTATCTTCGAAAGATTCGACTCAACGTGCGACCAGAGATCACCGTTTTCGAGCTTTCGCGAGCGGCGTGAATTAACACGCCGGAAGCGGTGCCGCTTACTCGACAGCAGCGCCGCGCAGTGATTCGAGTTCACTGTTCAAGAGGTCGATGCGTTTCTGCTGGTCTTCGCAAACCATGCACAGCTCAGCGACGATGTCTGCCAGTTGTTTGACGTCCTGATCTTTGACCATCAGGTTCACAGCATTTTGTCGCAGGCGTTGAATGACGGATGATCCGGCCACGGCTTATCTCCAGAATCTGGACTTCGGTGTGTTTTGGAAGTTGGAAAAATCAAAGGCGGGAATATTGAGGTGGGACGCCGGACGATAGCGAAGAAGCAATCGGATGTCGCCCGTGCCGAACTTGTCGCGAGGCAGGTGTGCGGAAACCCGCTTCGCGGCGAGTCAGATTAGTCGCCGAACGCTGCCGAGTGAAAGCATAAAAAGCCAGCAGCGTCGAGAATTTCGGACGTCTGCTGGCTTCAGTCGTTTCGGAGTTTTCCAATGGCGGGTTCAGATATCAGGTTCGGATTCATCCTGCATGTCCCGCGTCCAGCGAGCTTCCAGACGTTGCGCAAGACCGCCCTTCAGCGTGCTGATAAACACGGCAACGGAAAAACAGGCCATTGCCCACAGCAACGGTTTGACTCCGTCCGGAATCGACAGGTCGCGGATGCAGTGGACGATCCAGAGTCCGGCAGACGCAAGCCCGCCGGCGCAGTTAAGAATTCCGACCGCCATGAACGGCCAGGACCTGAGTTGCAATCCGTACGCGAAGGCCAGGACCGTCATGCCGCCGACGTAACCGCCGACCGATTCCACCGGCAAACCGAATCGGGGACCGGCCAGCATCGCGACGACACACGCCGTCCCGATTCCGCCAGCCGCGACGTACCTCAGACATTTTGCGAAGTCGTCTCGAAAAACGGTTGCGATGATCAGCAGCGATGCCAGCACGAGGTGGAATGTCACGGACGCTTTGAAGCCAGCCAGCTTCGTCTCGGCGATGAGCATCCCCGCAGCCAGTGAGAGCGACAATGCTCCGATGAGTGCCTGTCGAGAGTTGCGGTGTGCGATGCTCAGGCTGATCTGCAAGGCTCCAAGAACCGCGAGCGGCCAGGCCTGAGCGTCGTCGAAGGATGGCGAGAACGTTCTTACGCCGAATGAATTCGGACCGATGAACGCAGCCAGTAGGAGCATCGCGACGAAGCCGGTTTCGGCATGACGCGAGCCTCGGAGCCAGGCATAGCCGTAAAACACCAGCAGCCCGATCAGTGCGATGAAGACGGGCGAGCCAGCAGTCTCGACGAACTCGTAGGCGAAACGCGAGTACGTGTAGTGCGTCGTCCAAGGCCCGAGCCACGGGTACGACACCAGCAGCAGAAGCGGCGCTGCCAGTAACGTGCCTTTCTGCAGTTTCTTGAGTTTCTCGACCAGGCTGATCTCCAGCAGCACGAACAGCACGGGAATCAAAAACGGAATCAGGAAATACAGACCGAACGATGTGTCCCAGAAATGTGCCTTCGCTTTTCCAAGGTCGAACGAAATCGCCAGAGAGTACGACCGGAAGCAGACTGCTCCACCGATGAAGACAAAAACGGTCCAGGGAATCCACGGCCAGTGCCACGGCGTGCCGTTGTTGGCGAGCGCTGACTTTCCGGCTCGCACGGCAGGAAGCAGCGTGAGCGTGATCAGGCCGGCGATCATCGGGAAAGCGGCCACTCGCCAGCGAGCCTGATCCATTGTGACGTCAGCAACCTCGGGCGACACCCACAATGGGAACGTAAAGAAGAGCCCAAGGAACGCGTACAGCGGCCCTCGGTACGACCAGGGGAGCCGAATGCTAAGGCCTCGCAGAAGTGACTCGCAGAGAACAACGGCGAAGCACAGTCCAAAGCCGAGCAGACTGACGGTGTCACGGACGGAGTTGTCGTCCCACGAAGCGAGCGTGACGATCTCGTCGAAGCTGACGGAAATGGCCAGGAACATCAGCAGCAGGACCAGCACCAGCGAGCGGGCGTCGTCCCAGACTTTTCCGAAACGGACGATGAGGTACGCGGTCACTCCCATGAGAAGCGTGACGCTGCACAGGCCGAGCATCAGAAACCAGGGGTCGATGTACGCAACTTCGAAACGCTTAAAGAGAAGGTCGACTTCACCACCGGGTCGAAAGACGGCCTGCAGCCCGTACACAAACAGGCACGCGCTGATCAGGTAGAACGGGTTGTGGTTGTAGAGAAATTTTGCAATGTTAGGAATTCGCCATGCAGACATGAGTCACCTCCGTCGAGTCTGTGAAGAGAAGGGATGAAGTACAGACTTCGCAAGAAGGCGTGGCGGACTTCTCAGCCATCCCAGCCAGTTGAAATGAAGGTGCCAGGGTAAATGGAGACGTGATCGATTGCTGAGAGACAAGGCCCGCCACGTGATTGATCAGGCGGGGGCCGAGCAGTATGCATGTCAGATTTGGGTGACCGGCCTCTGACGCAAAGTCTCGAAGACGCAGAGGTTTGCAAAGTCGTTCTCTGCGAAACTTTGCGTCTTCGCGACTTTGCGGCAGCGTTTGGAAATTGCGGCATCCTGACACCCCACCTGGCTGAAGCCACAAGGCAAGTCCGGCTGAAGCCGGCTGACTGATGATTGGACCTCACAAATCCACCAGCTAAAGCTGGTGGCAAAGACTCGGACTGAGAATTTCCAAATGGCTACCGAACAGGGAGCAGCCTCTGTGCAAGGTTGCGAAGAGTGAAGCCGGCAGTCAATAACTGATTTACCGCTCGACGATCACCAGCAGCAGAACGGCGGCAATCCGCACTGCCGGCCCGGCTGTTTCGAAACGCAACACCTGGGTCGTGAGCGCAGCATCGGACGCCGGGTACCAGGCTGACTCGCTCACTTGCATCCGCGTTACGATGGTCAGTTGCAGAACACGCAGGCAGCAGACATCCTCATCGTGAATACGTACCCGATTTATTCTGTCATTTTTACTCAGGTTCGAACCATTCAACCTCCAGCTTCACGACGACGAATGTTCCTTTTCGCGGCTTGCATCGTGGCCGCGATCGGCATGGTTGCAGTGCTGCTGTTTCCTCGTGTCGACGCGGAGATCGAAGAGGCACTGACCACTGCAAGAAACGCCCTGAAGTTGCACGACTGGCAGGCCGCCGAAGCAGCCGCTCTTCAAGTGGTTGAATTGGCCGGGACTCATTCAGAAGCAGCGTTGATACTCGGTGAAGTCGCGACTCGGCAGCAGAAGCTCAACGATGCTCTTGCGTGGTATCAGCAGGTTTCCAGAGACGAGCCGCAGTTTGCGATTCCGGCAGCATTCGCGTCCGGTGAAATTCTAAGAACGACAGGCCGACTTTCTTTTGCCGAGCAGCACTATCGAGAGACCATCACGCTCGACTCAGACCATACGGCCGCTCACCAGAGAATGGTTCTGATACTGAGACTCACCGGTCGTCCGTTCGAGGCATCAAGTCACCAGCGTTTTCTGATTGCAGCTGGGCAGGCGGATCCGCAGGTTCTCCTGTCATTGCTGGACCGCACGCGAGTCGACGCTGCGGTCGACTATCTTGAGTTCTGCCGAAATACTGCTCCCGACGATTCACTACCGATTTTCGGTCTGGCGGCCATCGCCGCAGGACAGGGTAGACCCGGCGAAGCGGCGCTGCTCTGGCGGCAGGGACTGGAGATCAGCCCGGACGCTTCCGAAGCAATCGTGTCTTTGGCATCGCTGCTGATTCTTCATGACGGCGACGTCGACAAGTCGTCGAATCACGAGCTGCAGGAGCTTGTGGCCGAGGCTCCCGCGTCCTGCCGGAAGATACCCGAGTTCTGGTTGCTGATTGCCGAAGTGGCCACGCAGCGGGAGCGCCCGGACGAAGCGAACCGGTATCTGGCGGAAGCGATCCGGCTTGATCCAAACTTCAAACCGGCGATCTATCGGTTAGGGGCAAATCTTTTCACATCCGACCTCGAAGCTGGAAACGCGTTGCTGCGCCGCGCCGTTTTTTTGGAGCAGCTCGAAGCACTCGGCACTCTCATGAACAATGAGAGTGCCCGGCCGAGAGCCATCCCGGAAGTGATCAGCAAGTTGAGTATCCTCGGGCGGGGAGCGGAAGCGGAAGCCTGGGTACAGGTTGCGGTTGCCGCCGGGCTTGACGCCGACTCCTTCCGCGACTCGATCACTGTTGGCGAAGCTGACGGGAACTGGCAGGAGACTATCGCAAAGATCGATCGCGTATCGGACGAGAAGTTCAGGCACGATAGCTGGTGGCAAACTCCCGACGAGCACACGGTCAGCAATTCCGACGGTCTTCACTTTGTCGATGAGGCGGAAACGGCGAACATCGACTTTCAGTATTTCGAAAGCCCGGATCCTGAAACCGAGGGGCGTCGGATGTTCGAGTTTACGGGAGGCGGTGTCGCGATTCTCGACTTCGACCAGGACGGGGCTCCCGATATTTACTTCACCCAGGGAACCAACTGGCCAGTCGGCAGCAGCGAGGCCTGGTCTGACCAGCTTTTTCGCAACGTTGACCATGCCCGTTTCGCGAACGCGACGCTCGATACAAATATTCGTGAGACGGGGTTCAGTCAGGGCGTGGCTGCCGGAGATTTCGACAGCGACGGATTTCCGGATCTGTACGTCGCTAACTTTGGCCGGAATCGGTTGTTTCAAAACAACGGAGACGGCACGTTCACCGAAGCTGCTGCTGCTGCGAGTTTGTCGGTCGAGCCGGCCTGGACGACCAGTTGCCTGATCGTCGATCTGAACGGAGACCAGATTGCCGATCTCTACGACGTCAATTATGTCGAAGGTCCTTT
>JBLFXD010000150.1:0-10745 GCA_047611045.1 Planctomycetaceae bacterium
CGAAGCCGGGTACAAATTCCCCTATCTGTATGACGAAAGTCAGGACGTGGCAAAGGCCTACAAAGCCGCCTGCACACCGGACTTCTTCCTCTTTGACAGCGACATGACGTTGGCTTACCGAGGCCAGTTCGACGACAGCCGTCCGGGTAACGGTATCCCGGTGTCCGGTGCCGATCTTCGCGCCGCCTGCGATCAGGTCCTGGCTGGTGAGCCCGTTCCCGTCGAACAAAAGCCGAGCATCGGCTGCAATATTAAGTGGATCGCCGCTCCCGAGTATTTCACCGGCGAGCCGGCCACTGTTTAAGACGTGTCTTCGGGTTGGTTTTTCCCGAGGCTACGGTGCTGAATACGGCCAGTGAGGCCATCATGCGAAAACTGATTATCGTTGTTGGCGTTTTGGGACTGTTTCTTTCGTGGTTCAGGTATTCACCGGCTCACGGTCATGGTGAGTTTGTTTCGGCTGACATTGCCATTGATCGCGACCTCGTGGCAAGAATTGATCGTACGGAGATCACGCCTGAAGTTAAGACACTGCTTGATTCCGCTGTTGCGGGTAAGATTTGCGGTAAGCCTGCGTTTACGTGGCGTGCAGCGTTTACTCAAGCGAAAAAGAAGATTGCCTTGGACTCGAATCGGACAGAATTCCTGTTCGTTTTTCCATTTAGAGACTGCAATTACGAAATCGAAACTTGGGGGACGGAAGATGATTGCGGAGTAGCTTGGCTATCGATCATCGAGTGCAGGGAGTGTGACTTTGTCACGGCAGCAGCTCTCTATCACATGAAAATGTGACTTCGCAATTTCGGTCACCTGGTATAATTGTTTGCATTCCACGCACTGAAACCTCTGAGACATCAGCATGGCATTGACGATTCGGCTTCGCGAAAAAACTTCTATCCCGGTCGAGGTAGACTCGATTCGTATGGATGAAGTGCGAAGTCAGTCTGTCGACGAAGTAAAAGCGACCCTCGTTCAGTACGGGAATAAGCAGGTTCCACTCAGCGAGTTCTTTGACGTCGAAGGCTCAGCCGCTGACGATTCGGAAATCGTCTGGGAAGGCGATTGCTCTCACGTCAAATTGATTGGGGCAAATCTCGCAAGTGGCAAAATTCGCGTTGAAGGTAACTCGGGTATGCACCTCGGTGCCGAGATGACTGGTGGCGAGATCGTCGTGAGCGGAAATTCGGGTGACTGGGTCGGAGCCGAAATGCACGGCGGTCGGATTCACGTTCACGGGAATGCTGGTCACCTTGTTGGTTCTGTTTATCGCGGCGGGCATCGTGGTATGACCGGCGGCGAGATTATCATTGATGGCGACGCCGGAAACGAGATCGGTCATGCGATGCGTCGTGGCCTGATTGCGGTCGGCGGTCGCTCGGGTGATTCTCCCGGCGTTTCGATGATCGCTGGTACGATTTTGCTCTTTGGTCAGGCTGGAATTCGGCCGGGGCCAAGCATGCGACGCGGCACTGTGGTCTTCTTCGACGGAGCGTCCGCTCCGGAAATGATTCCAACGTTCAAGGCGACTGGCGTTTGCCGTCCGACATTCATGCGGCTTTATCTTCAGCACCTGAAGTCGTTGGGTTTCTCAGTGCCTGACGGCGCGCTGGACGCACAGTTTCATCGCTACAACGGCGACTTTCTTGAATTGGGCAAGGGCGAGATTCTTGTCCGAGCTGACCTGAACTGACACGGTCACAAATGCCCGATCAGGTCAACATTGCCGAGCGACTGCGCGAGTCCGCGAGGCTCTATCCGCATCAAAAGGCGGTCGTGTTTCCTGCCGGACGAGATTCACGTGGCCGGGTCACGTACACGCATCTCACGTTCGCCCAACTCGACGAAGAAAGCGATCGGCTTGCCAGGGGGTTGATCAACTTCGGAGTGCAGCCCGGCCATCGCCTCGTCTTGATGGTGCGTCCGAGTCTTGAATTCATCGCTCTGACGTTTGCTCTGTTTAAGACCGGAGCGGTCGCGGTCCTCATCGATCCAGGCATGGGACGGTCGAACATTTTTGACTGTCTCGAAACGGTCGAGCCCGATGGCTTTGTCGCGATCCCGATTGTCCAGGCCGTTCGAGCTGTAAATCGTCGAAAGTTTGCCAGCGCCCGTCTCAACGTTACGGTCGGTGGCCGGCGATGGTTCTGGGGAGGCACGACGTACGAAGAACTGGCTGCAACGTCTCGAGAAGGATTCGAGTCGGCAAGCACCAAAGCAAATGACCCTGCCGCGATCATTTTTACCAGCGGCAGCACTGGCCCACCGAAAGGCGTCGCCTACGAGCACGGCATGTTCGATGCTCAGGTAGAGTTGCTGCGGGACTTCTACGAGATCAAACCGGGCGAAGTCGATCTGCCGGGTTTTCCGTTGTTCGCTCTGTTCAATTCAGCGATGGGAGTGACGACCGTCATTCCCGACATGGATCCGACGAAGCCAGCACAGGTCGATCCGTTGCTGATTCTGGAAGCGATCCGCGATCAGGGAGTCACTCAGGCATTCGGGTCGCCAGCAATCTGGAACCGGATCGGTCGACACTGCGAGGCGACTGGCGAGAAGCTCGGATCGTTGAAACGAGTTCTTTCGGCCGGAGCACCGGTGCCGATTCACGTTCTGGATCGAATGCTGAAATCGTTCGAGCATGACGACGCGAACATTCACACGCCGTACGGTGCGACCGAGTCTCTGCCGGTCGCGTCGATTTCCGGACGGGAAGTTCTGATCGAAACGGCAGAACAATCACGACAGGGAGCGGGCACCTGCGTCGGTCGTCTGTTTCCGCGGGTTAGAGTTCGGATCATCGAGATTGCCGACGGACCGATTGGGCACGTCAACGAAACTCGCGAACTGCCTCGCGGTGAGATCGGGGAAATTCTTGTTCAGGCTCCGTCGACGACGCGGGAGTATTTCCGCCGGCCTGACGCAACGGCTCTGGCGAAGGTGGCCGACGACGACGGCAAATTCTGGCACCGGATGGGCGACGTTGGATGGTTCGGCGACGACGATCGGCTCTGGTTCTGTGGGCGGAAAGGGCACATCGTCGAAGCGGCTTCCGGTCGCATGTTCACGATCCCGTGCGAAGCAATCTTCAACGAGCATCCGCAAGTCTTCCGCTCAGCCCTGGTCGGCGTCGGTGAGGCATCAGCAAAGAAGCCGGTCATCATCGTTGAACCGGAACCTGGCGAGTTTCCGGAATCCGTCACCGCCGAGCAAAAGTTCCGCGACGAATTACTGGCGTTTGGGCAGGCGTCGCCGCTGACCGACTCGATTGAAACGGTGTTGTTTCATCGATCGCTGCCGGTCGACATTCGGCACAACGTGAAGATCTTTCGCGAAAAGCTTGCGCCGTGGGCGGAAGAGCAACTTCGAAAGTAGAAGGTGACGGGCGACGGTGTTGGCTCGGCGAAAAGAAAACAGGCCGGTCGAGCATCGCTGCTCGACCGGCCCATTTTAGTTATTCAGAAGTCGGTGCCTAAGTTAGGCGATACCGTTGCGTTGCAGGTAGGCGATGACTTCGTCGGCCAGTTCTTCGACTCCCTTGTTGTCAGCGTCGAGAACGAGTTCGGCGTTTTCCGGAGCTTCGTACGGGGAGTCGATTCCGGTGAAGTCTTTGATTTCGCCAGCACGAACCTTCTTGTAAAGGCCCTTTGGATCGCGGGCTTCGCAGGTTTCGAGCGATGCGTTGACGTGGATTTCGATGAACTGGCCTTCCGGCAGCAGTGCTCGCACGGCGTCCCGGTCAGCTCGGTATGGCGAGATGAAAGCGGTGGTCGTAATGGTGCCAGAGTCGGCGAACAGTTTGGCGACTTCGCCAATTCGGCGGATGTTTTCGGCTCGGTCTTCGGCTGAGAATCCCAGGTTCTTATTCAGACCCAGCCGGACATTGTCACCATCAAGGACGTAAGTTCGTTTGCCCAGGCCATTCAGTTTGTAGTCGACTTCGTTGGCGACGGTGCTCTTGCCGGAGCCGCTGAGGCCGGTGAACCAGAGGACCGCTCCTTTGTGGCCGGCCAGTTTGCAGCGGTCTTCGCTGGAAACGCGATGTTCGTGCAACGTAACGTTCGTCGCTTTCTGCTCAGTCATCTGTGACGCGTTCCTGAATTCAGGGTGTCAAAAACCGGCTTCAAAGCTCACTGCCGCGTGCCCTGAACCGGGGGTTTTGCAGCGAAAAAGCCTCAATGGCGGGCATCGTAGGGTTCAGCCAGGGGCGAGAAAAGCGACGGCCAATCGACGTACTTCATTCCGCCGCAGCCGCGAATGGCGATTCCTGTCGTAATGTCCGGAGCAAGCAGAATTGCTTTGACGGTCTGAACGGAGGCGACTAGAGTCTGGAACTCATGCCGGACTTCCGATGCGTCGAACGGAGTCTTTCGATGTGTCCGGCATGGTCAAAGAGGTGAGAGTCAAGGATGGCTGCAGGGATCCCAGTCCTGCGCAGCGTTGAGCACTTTGGTTGAGACTGCTCCGTAGATTGACACCCCGCGTCAAAGAGTGATGCCGCAGCCGCGTTGAAGCCGCCTGATATCCCGGCGGCTTTAGATAGACGATGTGCAGGCACTGGAATGCTGTTGCCTGAGTTAGCCTGGGCGGGCCAAATTCGGTTCAAGGAGGAGTTTGATGGATTTAAGGTTGGATCGGTCGGAGACCGAACATGTGACTCACGAACGTCTGCTGGAAGCAGTTATCGAGAGCGTCGTTCATCGAACCAATGGCCAGATTCGCGACCTGGCCGTTTCAATAGACGACGGAGTTGCGAAGCTCACGGGCAAGACTTCGCGTTACTACTACAAGCAGCTCGCGACGAGCGGTGTGCAGGAAGGCAGGTTTGGCCTGGACGTCGAAAACGAGATCTCAGTCGGCGTTCGTTGAAGACTTTTTACCGAGTCCGGCTGCCGGCGAAGCGACGGTTGAAGTCTTCCGGATCAAACGCGTCCTTCTTGCGGACGTTCTGCCGCGCTTCCTGGAGCAGTCGTTGAACGTTGCTGAGCGGCGTTGGAGAACTCGCCGAGTCTGATGGCGACTCCGGCTTGTTTCTGAGCGGCACGTTGGGGCTGCCCGCCTGCCTGGCCGATGCTTGAACGACAGCAGAGCCATTGTCAGCAGACGTTGTCCCCGATGCCGCATTCACGCCCGGCGTTCTATTCTCAAATTGTCCCCGGCCAGGTGACCGCGCGAGCTGAGAATCGTCACTGGCGGATGGTGGCAACGTTGAAGCCGGGGACCGATTCGAGAATGCTGTCTGCTGTGTCGAACCAAGTTCGATGCTGAGTTCTTTGGCCGCGTTATTCATCCACGCCTGCAGAGTCTGCATCTGCACCGCGCCGTACCGACCGTTGAAAATCGTTTGTCCTGCGTGTGTTCCGCGAATGATTTTCAGGAGTCTCGGTTCGGCATTCGGTTTCGGCTGCAGGTCGTTCAGGACCGCCGCCAGATTTTTCTCGGACACGATTCGCGAATTGCTGGCTCCGGTTCGCAGTCTCGTGAGCTTGAAATCGTTCTTAGCGACCGTTCCGTGGCAGCGAGCGTTGCCGCACTTATTAAGCAGCAGTGGTTGGATGCTGGCGACAAATTCGCGAGCCGAGTCCGGGCTCAGTCCAGACAGGCTTCGTACTTCGGTGGCGGCGACCTCAACGGCCCGCTCGGTGAGAATGACGACGTCTGTCGGCTCTTCAGTTTCAGGCTCCGGCGGCATTCGTCGATGGATTTCGTTGTCGACCCGGTTCAGCATGAGCCGAGCGGTTTCGTTGGCCGGGTCTTTCTCCAAAGCGTCGCGGAGTTCACGAGCGGCTTCGGCGAGAATGTTCTGGCTCAAGCACCATTCGGCTAGCCGCAGGTGAGAAGCGACCGTTGGCCGACCATTCTGAAGTCGCAGGCGAAGGTAGGCATCGTTGAGATTGTTCGAGTCAAAGTGGACCTGCTCGAAGGGGATCACTGCGTTTCCACGATTCGTCGAGACGAGCCACCCCGTCGAGATCTTCTTGATTCGGCCTTTCATGACGCGGCCGGTGCGCAGGACGAGGACTCGTTCGCCCGGTGCCAGGCCTGACGGTTGATTAACGCTCGAACCGGCTGGCCCAACGGAACCTGACTGGCCCGTCGCCGTCGGCAGCCCCGTCAGAACGATTGAGATCATTGCCAGGTACGCGACTAACGGTTGACGCCATGATCGGCTGCAACGTGGACCACGACTTCGAATTCCGATTGAGTCTGACATTCCAGTTCTACTCTTTTCTTCGAGTTCGAGAGTCGTCTGGTTTCTGGCAAGGCCCCGCCGATTTTGGCGAGGATTGTGCATTAGGTTTCTGGCGTGATTTCCGGACCGATCAGCAGGACGTCGTCGTCGTGTTTCCGCGTGTTGTTGCCGGAATCGATCGAGATGCCAGGCAACTTTGAGGAGAGTCGGCTTGTTTGAGCGTCCATCAGACGTGAGCTTGCCCGTTCGTGTTTGGGCGGCCCTCGAAACGTGAACTCAGTCTGCATCAGCCCTTCTACGGAAACTTCGGCGGCGTCCAGCGGTTGGTGTCCGCTGCCGTTGCTCGCCTGCCACGAGGCCAGTCCCACAAAGCCGCCAGCGACCGAATCGTCGCCGGAGAATGAGACTCGTTCGTGCCACGCAAGCTGCAGTCGTCCACCGACGAATGTGACCAACGATTCTGCTTCGTCTGCTGATCGACGGCGGAGGTCAAAAACGCTCGACACAGGTTTGATTGTTAATCGAGATTTCCAGGGGGCAGCGTTGCGCAGGTCGACGGCGATCAGGCTGCCGCAATCACGGAGTGTGGTTTGTCCGATTTCGAAGGTGTTGTCGCCGCTGGCTGCTCGGTCTGTTGCGATGAACAGCGGGCCGCCACCAATTTTCAGAGTGTTGACGCAGCGAACGTTCTGGCCGGGAGCTGTCAGCATGACCGACGAATGAGTGCCGACGAAATCGCAGTTGGTGAATTCGAGTTGGCCGGCGAGTGGATCGGAAGCATCGATGGGTGCCCATTGAATCGCCAGTCGTGAGTTGATCGCCGGAGAAATGGCGGTCGCTCCGTCGGTACTTGCCGGGGGCAGCGGTGTGAGAAACCGACAGTTTCGGCAGGTCAGCTTTTGCGACCGAATCTGCGATAGCGTTGGTGATGTCGAGCCCGCTGTTTCCAATCGAAGTTCGACGTTTTCCATCGTGACTTCCGTCGCCCGTAGTTGAAGCGGCCGAGTCGTCATGACGATGGTGACGTGAGCGCCGACCGCTCCTCGCAGGATGAGATGGCTGGCTGGCCAGCGGATCGAGCCGGCGTCGTAGCTGCCGGATTCTGACAGGAGCACGAGGCCGTACCGATCGGGTTCCGGCAGCGGTAGCAGTTCGGAGCTTCCCGATACTGATGCATTTTTGGGGCGAGCGTGACGTTGTTGTTTTCGGTCAGCGTCGTGACGAGCAGTCAGTGAAGCTGACGGAACGTTCCCGTTTACTGGCTTCATTGATGACTGCGCGTGTGTCAAATTGCCCGCGCCGGTTTTCCGGTCAACCTGGAGCTGCAGCTCGATGGTTGGTGATTCGGTTACCGTCTCGTCATTGGTGACGCTTTCGACAAACCTTTGCGGCAGCGAGGCCAGCACGAGGTTTCTTGATCGGGCGTCGAAAGTCAGCAGGGCGGCAACTGCGACGAGCACTGCGGCACTCGCGCAAGCCAGCGACTTTGCCGTCCGGCCTGTCGACGACGATTGACTGGTCCGACGAACGGGCTGTTGAAAGCCGGACGCGAATTTCGCAAGTCGTCGTCTGGAAGATCGGCCCGCAGGTTTGACAGTGACAGCTGGCGACGAGGACTCTCTCGTCAGTGAGTTTTTGCCTTGAGTGGGCGCCGAAGTTTTGTTCTCGGAGTGTCGGTTGTTCTTGCGACCGAGCTTCGTACGGTCGCGAGTTCCGTCGGTCAGAAGGTCTCTCGCACTTCGAGGGCGGTGTGAGGCGGTGGGCTCAGTCAGGCACTCGATCATTCTTGCGAGTCGGTCGGGAGTGTCGGGAGCGAACTCGCGGATGTCAGGAAGTCGTTCTGTCTGATGAGCGGCGAGTTTGGCGAGCGGGTCTCCGGTTGGGAACGCAGGTCGCCCGGCCAGAACGTGCCACAAGGCAAACCCGAGTGCATAGAGATCTGATCGAGGCGTCGCGGAAGCACCGGTTCCGATGAGTTCCGGAGCGATGCCGTCGTTCTGCTCCGGGGCGACGTGGGCGTTGATTTGGAACTCGGGCTGCAGCGCTGGGCGAATTCCAGCGTCCACCAGAACGGCCTGTCCCGACGTGAGTAGCCGAATGTTGCGGAGAAGAATCTCGCCGTGAACGATGCCGGCTTCGTGCAGTCCGGCCAGTGATTCCAGAAGCTGCCGGGCGATGGCGTCGACGTCTGCGGCGGGCAGTCGGCCTCGGCGAAGGATGATTTCGGAAAGCGACAGGCCATCGACCCAGCGGCTGACGATCGCCAGTTCTGTATTCAGGTTGTCCGAATTCTGTGTGTCTGCTTTGCGGAGTTTTCGACGGGCTCGACCCACGCCGGCTTTCGAGCCACTTTTCTGACGAGCAGAAACCGTGCTGGTCTGTCGGGCCGCTCGAGTTGCGGCGCTCTCCTTCAGCTTCTCGGACGATGCCAATTGCGGAAGCGGTGTGCTGGGAACTTCGGAAACGCTGTGGGGAACGATGATCCCGGGCTGCGACAGTCTGGCGGATTTTTCGATCAGCAGTTTCAGGCGGTCGTTGACGGGTTTGCGAAGTTCGGCCGGCACCTCGACGCGTTTGATAACACATTGCCCTTTTCGATCGGGCAAGCGAGCGAGGTAAGTCGCGGATCGGTGGCTTTGACCAATTCGGTCTTCGACCTCGCACGGGCCGATTCGCAGCAGTTCTGGCTGTTCGGCTTCGATCGTTTGAGCCTGCCAGGACGTTAACACCCGACGTTGTACAAGGGCGTCCAGCCAGACCGAGTCGAAAGCTGGCAGATCTGCCGACAGAGCCTTCACTCGCGACGCGCAGCGGCGAAGTTCGCGGGGCGAGCAAAGCTTCAAGCCCAGCAGAATCTGTTGAAGTCGCCGTGACGGAGGCTCGACCACGGAGGAGGGAGTCCTTTCCCGAAGCGTGGTTTTTGGGAAATTTGAGAGGGTGTCGCGATGAGGTGAGGTTCGAACGGCGAGAAATCCGGTGAACGGCGAGGAATCCGGCCAGTTTGCTGTGCGTCGAAGGCGATTACACAGAGCGAAAAAGTTCTGGTCGGATCAATGTTCGAATTGAGCTGCAGATTTGAGGAACGAGGTTTATCTCAGATCGTCAAGAATGCGGCAAGATGACACCGGCTCCGCGATGGCTCGGCAATTGGCCGAAATTCGACCAGGGTCAGCGGTGTTGAGGGCTTCGCGGCTGCACGAAACCGGCGGAGCGTCCGTCAATTTGGATCGGACTTGGAAATGCTGGGAAGTTTTACCACCGCAGACTTTTCAGATCGCCTTGACATGCTCACAATGCCTGCCATAGGAATTGCGCTGTTCCTTGAATTCAGTTGCTTGAGACCGGGTACCCAACCCCGGTCTTTTGTCTATAACGCCCATGATTCCCGTCGAGCTTCTCGTTTCTGGTGGCAGGTTTGGACCTGCCGCCGAAGCTGATAACGGTCTTGACCTGAATCATTGGTTCCAGAACGTGCCCGCCATTTTCGCCTCTTGTATTTCCCGCCCTTCCGTCGCGCGGCGTCGAGCCGTCATCAGGCAGCCTGAAAATCGCAGAGTTTTTCTGAAATCATGCTGGCCATTTCGCGACGCAGAGCTTCTTCAACTTACACCAGCGGCGACCATCCTCTGAGGAGTGTTTGAGAAATGTCATCGACAGTCGATGTCCCGGAAGCGGAACAGCAAGGCAAAGGCAAGAGATCAGAGACGGTAGAAACCGTCGTCGTCCGTTTCTGCGGCGATAGCGGTGACGGCATGCAGCTTGTCGGAACGCAGATGACAAACGTCTCTGCCATTTACGGCAACGACGTCAGCACTCTGCCTGACTTTCCGGCTGAAATTCGTGCCCCGGCCGGAACGCTCGCCGGTGTCTCGGGATACCAGCTGTGCTTCTCGAACCACGACATCTTCACCCCTGGTGATGCTGTCGACACTCTGGTTTCGATGAATCCGGCGGCCTTGAAAACAAATATTGCCGACCTGAAACGCGGCGGCACTTTGATCGTCAACGAAGACGCTTTCGACAAGAGCAACGTGGCGAAGGCGACTTACGAGTCCAACCCGCTCGAAGACGAAGACCTGCTGCAGCCGTATCGAGTGCACAAAGTTCCGATGACTCGTCTCACGCGAGACGCCGTCGATGGGCTCGGCCTGACTGTTCGAGAAGCGGACCGCTGCAAGAACTTCTTCGCACTCGGTCTGATCTACTGGTTGTACGAACGTGACGCGACGCCGACCGAAGAGTGGATCAAGGCCAAGTTCGCCAAGCTGCCACACATCCAGGAAGCCAACCTGCGAGCTCTTCGTGCTGGCTACAACTTTGGATTCTCGACCGAATCGTTCACCGTTCATTACCACGTCGAGCCGGCTCAGTTGCCACCAGGCAAGTACCGCAAGCTCACCGGAAACGAAGCGACGGCTCTCGGCCTGATCACTGCCGCCAAACTGGCTGGACGGGGATTGTTCTACGCTGGTTACCCGATCACTCCGGCGAGCGACATTCTCCACGAGTTGTCCGCGCACAAGAATTTCGGCGTGAAGACTTTCCAGGCAGAAGA
>JBLFXD010000151.1:0-10662 GCA_047611045.1 Planctomycetaceae bacterium
AAATCCAGCAGGCAATCGCCACTCTGGCTGAAGAAGGTCCGCGGCCCAGCTTCGTTGGACGGTTCGTTCGTCCGGTTGCCACACGTGTCCTGCTGCGAGGCAGCCCGGAAAACCCTCGCGACGAGGTCGCCCCCGCTGGTCCGGCAATTCTCGGTGGGGACTTGGATCTGACGCCCAAAGCGTCTGGCTCAAAACGCCGCGCCGAGTTCGCTAAATGGGTCAGCAGCGCCGACAACCCGCTGACGGCTCGCGTCATGGCCAACCGAATCTGGCATCACGTCTTTGGCAGCGGCATCGTGCCCACGACAAGCGACTTCGGAAAAGCCGGAGCACCGCCGACGAATCCTGAACTGCTCGACTGGCTCGCCGCCGAGTTCGTTGATCCCGCTGAGCCGACGGCCCTAGCCGCGGGCCATTTCGGGTCCGACACCACATCCAGAAGGCCCGAGGCTAGCGCCAACGGCTCACTCATCGCAAAACCATGGTCGATGAAGTCGATGATTCGCCTGCTGGTCATGTCCGACGCTTTCCGTCAGTCGAGCAAACCAAATCAGCAAGGCCTCGCCAAAGACGCGAACTCGGCGCTGCTCTGGCGATTCCCGCCGAAGCGTGTCGAAGCCGAGGTCATTCGGGATTCAATCCTGCAGGCTTCAGCCGCCCTTGATCGCACCATCGGCGGACGCAGCTACCGCATTCACAATGAGAAAAAGACCTACGCTCAGTGGGAAGTCCTCAACAACCACGGGCCGAAAACCTGGAGACGTCTGCTCTACCAGGAACGCATGCGTCGTGTTGATGACGGGATCTTCACAGCGTTTGATTTTCCCGACTGCGGGCAGGTTCGAGCGAAGCGACCTGTTTCAACGACTCCACTACAAGCTTTGAACCTGATGAACAGCGAATTCGTCCTGGAACAATCCAAACGGATCGCCGATCGAGCAGCGAAGGACTCGGGCGGCGACGAAAGCCGATCCGTCGATCGTTGCTTCGAATTATTGCTCGGCCGACAGCCGGAGAATCAGGAACGTCAAGCCTGCCTCGCACTGGCAAAAGAAAACGACCTGCCACTCGTGTGCCGAGCACTGATCAACTCAAACGAATTCGCATTTCTTCCGTGAGTGAGCCGACGGCGTAGTTTTTGAATTTGCTTACTTCAGCCGCGAAGCGGCGACAGCGTATAGCCGTGGGTGTCAACCCACGGATTGAGAAGAAATCGAACACGTGAGCCGCGAAGCGGCGGCAGCAGTGGTTATTGCTGTCGCCGCTTCGCGACTGCAGATCTTATTCGCCGTTTTCTGCGGGCTTACACCCGCAGCTATCAGCTGCCGTCGCTTCGCGACTCAAAATTGTGAATCATCAAGACACACGTTTCTGATTAGGAACAGGAAGATAGAAGAGTGACCAACCCTGAATATCTCTCGCCACTCGGTCGACAGATGCTCGATCGTCGGAGTTTCCTTGAAACTACTGGGCTGTCGACCGCCGGTCTCGCGCTGACCAGCATGCTCGCCACTGATGGCCTGTTGGCAGATGTGCCGAAGACGGTCAGCGGGAAAGCTCCGATTCGACCAGCGGTTGATCCCAACAATCCATACGCCGCGCGAAAACCTCATTTCGACGTTCCGGCCAAACAGGTTTTGGTCATCTATTGTCCCGGAGCGGTCAGCCATATCGACACGTTCGATTACAAACCTGCGCTGACAAAGCTGCACGGTCAAAAGCCGCCAGGGCTTCCGGCCGTCACCTTTGAGGGACCTTCGGGAAACATCGCCAAGCCGTTCTGGGATTTCAAACCGCGAGGCGAGACCGGCAAGATGGTTTCCGATCTGTTGCCGAATCTTGCAAAGCAGGTCGACAACTTCTGCTTTCTGCACGCCATGTCGACCAGCACCAGCGCTCATCCACAGGGTGAGAACTTCATGAACACCGGCTTCACGATGGAAGGCTTCCCATCGTTCGGAGCCTGGGCGACTTACGCTTTGGGTACAGAGAATCAAGATCTCCCGGCGTTCGTTGCGATCAACGATCCGCGCGGTCTGGCTCGAAGCGGAAAGAATAATTTCGGGAGTGGGTTTCTGCCCGCCGCATTCCAGGGAACGGACTTCAACGCAAAGAATCCGCCGAACAATCTGAATCGCCCAAACTCAATTTCTTCAAAGGCCGATCGAAAGACGGTCGATCTTTTGAAACAGTTGAACGCGCGGCATCTCGAGAAGTATCCCGGCGACGCCGATCTGGCCGGCCGAATCGCCAGCTACGAACTCGCGGGAAAGATGCAGACTTCCGTTCCCGAAGTCATGGACCTTTCCGGCGAAACAGAATCGACGCTCAAAGCTTACGGCGTCGAAGGCGGCAGCGAACTCCGCGGACAGTACGCAAAGAATTGCATCCTGGCGAGACGCCTGCTGGAAAAAGGTGTCCGAGTCGTTCAGCTCTTCAACGGTAGTGATCCGGCTGGCGGCAACGGCATCACCAACTGGGACTCGCACGCCAACATCGCCGACACACACGCGATGCAGGCAGAGATTATGGATCAGCCAACAGCCGCGCTGATCGCCGATATGAAACAGCGAGGTCTTCTCGAAAACACGCTCGTCGTGTGGGCGACCGAGTTCGGCCGCATGCCGTTTCTCCAGGGCAACGGTACCGGCCGCGATCACAACCCCGGAGCCTTCACCTGCTTCCTGACCGGTGCCGGTGTCAAACGCGGATTCAGCTACGGCGAGAGCGACGAATTCGGGTTCAAAGCCGCCGTCGATAAAACAACGGTCTACGACTTCAACGCCACGATCCTCCACCTGATGGGCCTCGACCACGAACGGCTGACCTTCTACCACAACGGCCTCGAACGCCGCCTGACGAACGTCCATGGGCACGTCGTAAAAGACGTCCTGGCATAGCAACCGGTTTGAAGACCTACATAAGAAAGTCGGTCATGTGTCTTCGGCCCAACGGGCCAGCTCTATGACAGCCCAAGGCATCGCCTTGGGAACTTGATCATCTACAAACACCAAAGCCCCAATCGGGGCGACCCTGCTAACTGGCGAAACAGGTTAGGACCGTCCCTTCGGGACTCAGTCAGATAGCGGACTCCATACCCCGGACTACGTCCGGGGCTATCACTGGGTTGGCCCGTTGGGCCGATTTCGAATTCTCAACTTATCTGTATAAAGAACAGACTCCTCCCGGCGCGGGGATGAAAATGTCTGGATGCCAACGCGAAGGGCGGAATAAACGCTTCGTTGTTTCCGCTTGACGAGTCGTTGGATATGCTGGTCAGCCTTCCCGACGTCCTTCCTCAAGAACGAGGTGCATCATGCATCGAACCTCGTGCCTTCCTCTGCAGGTTCTTGCCGCGTTTTTCCTGGTTCCGTTTGCTGCGGATATCTCCGTGGCGGACGAGGCTGTCGCCGTTCCGTTTTCGGTCGAGCCCGCTTCGATTGAGCTGACCGGTCGGCTCGACCGTTTGCAGCTTCAGGTTTCGGCTCGTGATTCCGCGCGGCACGAAGATCTGACTCGCAAAGTCAAGTATACGGTTGAGTCCGATTCGGTGCTGGCCGTCGATGAGGCCGGTCGACTTCGACCGGTGGCTAACGGTGAGACGACGCTGGTCGTTACGCACGGTGAGTCGACAGTACGAATTCCAGTGAAGGTATCCGGCGTCGACGCGTCGGCCTCGAATTTCGCGCGTGACATCATTCCGATTCTCAGCAAGACCGGCTGCAATCAGGGAGCGTGTCACGCGTCTCAGTATGGCAAAGGCGAGTTCAAGCTTTCGCTGTTTGGCTACGCCCCCGAGCAGGATCATCCGCAGTTCGTGCGGGACTGGCAGCAGCGTCGCGTTTCGTTTGTCGATCCGGCCAGCAGCCTGATCCTGAAGAAAGCCACGCTTCAGGTTTCGCACGGCGGAGGGCAGCGGTTCAAGGTTGGCTCGTTCGAGTACGACCAGATGCTCGACTGGCTCGCGACCGGAGCGTCAGGGACGACAAAGACGGATCCGCAAGTCGTCGGCATGTCGATCTCGCCGGAGCAGCGAGTTTACTCAGAAGGCGATTCGCAGCAGCTTCGAGTCGTCGCGACTTATGACGACGGTTCAACTCGGGACGTCACGCACCTGGCCATTTATGACAGCATGGGCGAAGGCGTGGCGACCGTCGATCGGCTCGGATTTGTTTCGGCAGTCGGTCCGGGGCAGGCCGCGATCATGGTGCGGTTTCAGGGGCAGGCCAAAGTCTCGATGGCAATGCTGCCTCATCGAACGGATGCTGATCTGTCAGGTTTCGTCGTGCAGAACTTTGTCGACGAGGCCGTCAAGAAACACTGGCAGAAGCTGGGCGTGATTCCGGCGGGGCTGTGTTCGGACGAGGTCTTCATCCGCCGAGCGTTTCTGGACTCGCTCGGGACACTGCCGAGTCGTGAAAAAGTGGAAGCGTTCCTTGCGTCTGACAAGCCGAACAAGCGAGACGAACTGGTCGACGAACTGCTCGGCCTGACTGGCGATTCCGCTCGCGACATTTACGTCAGCGACTGGTCGGCCTACTGGGCGTTGAAGTGGGGCGACCTGCTTCGCAACAACCGAAACAAAGTCGGCGACGGCGGCATGTGGGCTCTTTACAACTGGATGCGGGCATCGTTCCGCGAGAACAAGCCGTTCGACAAGTTTGTCCGCGAGATCGTGACCGCTCAGGGATCCATCTACGCCAACGGCCCGGCCAACTATTTCAAGATTGCGACGACGCCCACGGACCTCGCCGAGACGACGGCACAAGTCTTCCTGGGAGTTCGGCTGCAATGTGCGAAGTGTCATCACCACCCGTTCGAAGTTTACAGCCAGGCCGACTACTACGGACTCGCGGCGTTCTTCACGCGAGTCGGCACGAAGGGCAGTTCTGACTTCGGAGCTCTCGGCCGCGACACGGTCGTCATGCTGAAAAGTTCCGGTTCGATCTCGCACCCCCGTACCAGGAAGACGATGCCGCCGACGCCGCTTCAATCCGAACCGTCGAACCTCGACGGAGTCCGCGACTTGCGACGCCCGCTCGCTGACTGGCTGACTTCGAAAGACAACCGACTCTTCTCACGGAACATCGTGAATCGAGTCTGGGGTTACTTCATGGCGACGGGGCTGGTCGAGCCGATCGACGATCTTCGGGCAACAAACCCGGCATCCGTTCCGGAATTGCTCAACGCGCTGGCGGAAGACTTTGCGAACAACGGATTCGACCAGCGGCGGCTGATGCGAAACATCATGACCAGCCGCGTCTACCAGCTTGATTCCAGTGCGCTGCCGGAAAACGCGACCGACACGCGGCTCTACCTTCACTACAACGTCAAGCGGCTTCCGGCTGAAGTGCTGCTCGACGGGATCGACGACGCGGCGGGAACTCAGGAACGTTTCACCGGAGTGCCGCTTGGCACGCGCGCGATCGAGCTGCCCGATTCGAACTTCACGTCCTACTTCCTGGACACGACAGGCCGGCCAAAGCGAGTCATCACCTGCGAATGCGAACGCACCAGCACACCGAACCTCGCCGCCGTGCTGCACCTGGTCAACGGCGACGTGATCCAGCGAAAGCTCACCGACAAGACCAACCGAATCGCCAGCTTCATCAAGAACAAAGTGCCGCCTGAAGACGCCATCCGCGAGCTGTACCTCGTCACGTTCAGCCGTCCGCCGTCGGAAGCCGAAGTCGCCGCAGCCGCTTCTCACATCGCCACCGCAGAGTCGCCGCAACAGGGTTTTGAAGATATCCTCTGGGCACTGATCAACAGCCGAGAGTTTCTTTTCAATCACTGATGCCCGAAGTTTCGACTGAGCAGTTTCGCACATTGTCACCTCTCCCACTTGTGGGAGAGGTCGCGGTCTCAGCCGCGGGTGAGGGTTTCTGCCGATTCCCCTTCGACTAAGTATTCGTCTTCTGAGCAGCCCTCACCCGGCCCCGAGAGGCCGACCTCTCCCAGAGGGAGAGGTGACAATTTTCGTCGTCCTCGTGCTCATCCGGAATTCTGACCTGCCATGCGAATCGGAGTTTTCGCCGACGTCCACGATCACCTCGAGAATCTTCGAGTGGCGGTTGAACGGTTCAACGACGAGCAGGTTGAAGCCGTTCTGTTTGCCGGCGATCTGGTTTCAACGTTCGCCGTGCCGCCGCTCCGGAAGCTGAACTGCCCGTTCGTCGGTTGCTTCGGCGACAACGAAGGAAACAAGATCGGGCTTTACGGCGGGATGAAAATTGTCGGAACAATCGGTGAGCCGCCGTTCTGCTATCGAGCGGCCGACGGAACCAGAATCCTGCTCACTCACGCTTTGGCCTGGACGAAAGGTTGTGAGGGTGAGTTCGACGTTCTGGTTTACGCCCACACTCACAAGCCGAAGATCCACAAAGACGAGCACGGACGGCTGTTCCTCAACCCCGGCGAGACCAGCGGCTGGAGTTACGGCAAGCCAACGATCGCGATTCTCGACACGTCAACAAGAGAAGCCGAGATTCTGTCGCTCTTTGAAAACGCTCCGCACTGTTCGTAAATTCTGGAGTGACGTAGGCTGGAACAAGCTCCGCGCAGTTCCGGCAGGGTGAACGGTCGAATTACGATTGCCGAAACAGCGCGGCGCTCGTTCCAGCCTACAGTTTCTGCTCCTCAGATGAGCGTCCTCTTTAACAACGGTCAAATCTCCCAGCACATGCCCGATTCGCCGCCCACTGTCATCGTGATTCATCCTCGTGAAAAACGCAGCAAGTGCAGCGTTGAGCCTCTGCGTGGCAAGGATGATTTCATTTTCTGGAAGTTTCCTGATCGAGGCTCTGAGCCGATCGACGGATATGTGCGGCTTGGCATCGGCGGGCCGGAATTGTCGGCCGATGATGCGTCGAAAGGGCTGCTTGTGCTGGATGGAACGTGGCGGCTGGCTCAGAAGATGGAGCCGTTTTACGAGGAGCTGCCTGTTCGGACTCTTCCAGCCTGGCAGACTGCTTACCCGCGAGTGTCCAAAGTCTTCGATGATCCGACGGGTGGGTTGGCAACGATCGAGGCGATTTTCGCGGCTCACACGATCCTCGGAAAAGACACGTCGGGACTCCTGGACAGCTATTACTGGTCCGAGCAATTTCTCGAACTTAATCGGAATCGGTTGCGGGTTTGAGGAATTTCAACGGGAGGTCCGTTCGTCGGTTGCGACCAGGAAAGAGCGACGGCATTATGGGCGCTTCGCGTCAAGTCTGGCGGTCTCGGTGACGATTTCGGATAAGTAAACTCCGCTGCCTTCCTTGATGCCCCCGTCCCGCATCCCACCCTTAAGACTTCGATGAGGTCCACGATGAAGACTCTTTGTACAACCCTGATCTGCGCCGCCGTCGCGTGTGTGACCGTCAGCCCTGCTCAGGCAGGAAAGAAAAAGTGTTGCCCGCCGCCGACAGCCTGTTATCAGTGTCAGGCCGGAACGACTCAGGCGTCGCCGAAAATGGCCGGCTGCCGATTTCCTCTGTCCTACACCGATGCATTGGCTCGAGCCGAAGACGCTACGAAAGCCGAAGCTGCGAATAAGCAATTGCTCGCTCAGCTTGCTGGACTGAAGTCCGAGCTGGCTGTGACGAACGAAAAGCTCGACATCGCCGTCGCATCAGCGAAGAAGTCAGACGCTTCCGCGAAGCAGTCTCAGGCCGTTGCCGCGAAAGCTCAAGCATCAGCTAAGAAGAGCAACGCTGCCGCTACCGCGTCGAAAGCCGCTGCTGACAAGGCACTGGCTCAGACGGCTGCCGCCATGAAAGCGAAAGCTGCCGCCGCTGCTGCAGAACAGGCCGCCAAAGCTCAGGCCGTAGCTGCAAAGAAGCAGGCAGAAAAGTCGGTTGCTCAGGCGAAGGCTGCTCAACAGGAAGCAGTCAAGCAGAAAGCTCTGACCGAAGCGAACGCGAAGAAAATGGCCGAACAAGCCAACAAAGCGAATTCCGCCACCACGACTGCTCAGACCGAGATCGCCGCACTGAAGAAGTCTCTGGCCGGTGCTCAGGCTGAACTCGCCACTGCAAAGAAAACAGTTGCGGAGCAGGCTGCAAAGCTCGAAGCCGCTGCCGCCGTTCAGAAAGGCTCCGCTGAAGAAAAGCCAGCACCAGCCGATGGCGACGCTCCAACTCCTGAGCCAACCGAAGCCGAAGCAGACAAGTCGGCAAAAACCGAAGAAGATGCAGAAGTGAAGACCGAGTCGTAAGTCGATCGGCTTTGTTAAGAGTAGAATTCAAACGGGGTCAGTCGTTCATTCGACTGGCCCCGTTTTCAATTGATCAGTGACGAGTTATGAACCACGGAAATTACGGAACTACACGGAAGCGGTCTGGCAGTTCTTTCGCGTAATTCCGTGTCTTCCGTGGTCATCAACTTCCTTCGCATTACACCGGTATGAACTATTTCTCGCACGCCATCCGGTTTCTCGACCGCCCAATATTCGCGGTGTCGACCGGTTTGCCGGACATGCTGTCGGTTGCGGATCGGAAGGTTCGGCTGAGGACTCGGCGGATCGAACCGTTTCTGGAAACGGCGTCGCCGTTTGATGCGGAAGTCGCAGCCGGAGCGTTGCAGCATCTCGAAGACGACGCCTGGTTTCACAAGACGCGACCGTTTCTGGAAACGAGTGCCGAACTGACTCGACTCTTCCGAGAGACTATCGGCGTCGGTGACGGAATGCGGTGCTCGTTCCTCGGGCATATCGTCACGGAGCTGCAGCTCGACGGCGTTCTGGCGGAGCGGTATCCGAAGCTGCTCGATCAGTATTACGGCCTGATGGGAAGCGTTGATCCGGTCGCGATTCAGTCGTGTGTGAATCGAATGGCTGCGAAGCAGACCGAGCGGCTGGCGATCCTGATTCCGAAGTTTCATCAGGAGCAGTTTTTGAGGGACTACTCGGAGCCGTCCCGATTGAGATTTCGCCTGAATCAGGTCATGCTACGCGTCCGTCTGGAGCAGCTTCCGGAGATTCTGGAAGAGGCTCTTGCGGAGAGCTGGCGAATTGTCGAATCCCGCGTCGAAGCCCTGCTTCCGCCGGAGCATTTCGAGTTTCCAGCCCGGCTGACTTGACCGATTGAATTTGTCGACGCGATTGTCTGCCGCAATCGACGTTTGTTTCAATTTTGCGAAGGCGTCCCGACGCTGTTTGAGGAGAGAATTCACGATGAAGTACGGATTCAATTTGCTGTTGTGGACGACCGACGTTCAGGAGTCAGATTTCGCGGCATTGGAGAAGGTCAAAGAAATCGGCTACGACGGAGTCGAACTCCCGATCTTCAACCTCGACGTCGACAACTTTAAGAAGATCGGTGCGAAGTGCGATGAGCTGGGTCTCGGTCGGACCTCCGTGACCGTCAGCACCGATGAAGAAAACCCGATCTCGCCAGACGCTGCTGTTCGAGCCGCCGCGGTTGATCGCTTGAAACTGGCCGTGGATTGTGCGGGCGCCGCCGGTGCGACTCATCTTTGCGGACCCTTTCACTCGGCATTGGGATCGTTCCCGCCGTCAGAAGAACTGCTCGGCTTCCGTGAGTTCGCTGCTCGCGGCGTCGCACGAACTGACGACGAGTGGAACTGGTGCAAGGAAGTGCTCAGCGAAGTCGCCGATCACGCTCAGGCGAATAACGTGACGCTGACTCTTGAATACCTCAACCGGTTCGAGTGCTACTTCGTGAACTCGGCGGCCGACACTGCTCGGTTCTGCCGCGAAGTGAACCATCCGAATCTCAAAATGATGTACGACACCTTCCACGCCAACATCGAAGAAAAGTGCATTCGGTCGGCCGTGCAGGAATGCAAGGACCAGACAGTCCACGTGCACATTTCCGAGAACGATCGCTCAACACCGGGTAAGGGCGGAGTCGATTGGGACACCAGCTTCGCCGCTCTGAAAGAATCCGGCTACGACGGCTGGATGGTTGTCGAAGCGTTCGGCCTGGCTTTGCCGGACCTGGCAGCGGCCACAAAAATCTGGCGTCGCATGTACGACACCGAAGAAGCTCTTTGCTCCGACGCCCTGGCCTTCATGAAGTCGCGAGTCGAAGGCTGATCGCGACGACAAACTTTCCCACACCCCGGTCATACGCTCTGTGACCGGGGTGTTTTACTTCACACCTGCCCCGCCTGAATCAGGAACTCGCCATGAGTGCCCCTCGCCAATTCGTACTTGCGATGTTGCTCGCGACTTTGCCGTTGCCGTTGCTTAATGCTGCTGAAGTTTCGACGCAGAAACCAGAGATCCAGGAAACCGTCGTTCGGCAGGCCGATGGCAGCGTGCACACCGTGGAAGTTGCCAAGCCGAAACCAAAGTTCGACGTGTCCGCCGGCCCGGACGCAGTCTGGATCTGGAATCAGGGATCGGCAGCTCAGAAATGTTTCATCAGGAAGCAGTTCAAGGTCGCCGACGTTAAGTCAGCTGTCCTGATCGCGACTTGTGACAACGGCATGACCGTCCGGATCAACGGAAAGAAAGTGGCGACCAGTAGCGAGTGGTCGCAACCGGTCACCGTCAGCGTCGGCTCGGAATTAAAGGACGGCATAAACGAGATTACCGTCGACGCCAACAACGAAGGCGGGATAGGCGGTTTTGTTCTGAAGCTGGAAATGGTCCACGGTGGCGGCGGGAAGTCGTACATCGTGACGGATTCGTCCTGGACGATCGCGAAG
>JBLFXD010000152.1:0-10636 GCA_047611045.1 Planctomycetaceae bacterium
AGAAGGCCGCGGCCACGAAGATGCCGCACGCTCCGTACGTAAACATGACCGGGCGCCAGCCCTGAACGTATAGCTTGCCGATGGACACGGGAAACGCCGCCTCCAGGACGAGCCGATTCAGTCTCGAAGTCTCTGATTCAGTCAGAGTGTCATTATTCAGGAGGTTTTTGGCCTCCCGTTCAAGTGGCAAATTCTCAAGTGGCCGTGTCACCAACGGGTTACCGGAACCGATCAGTTGATTCAGCCCGTAATGATCGAATCGACGCGGGTTCATTAGCCTTTTAGCAATTGAGGTGCGGAGCTCATTGGCGTTTTGAAGCTTTTCTGCGGAGACATAGAATGGGTGAGTTTTGTCAAAAGGGTGAAGTTTAGAGTACGCTTCGAGGAGTCGTTTCGAAAGCAATTTGGGCTTCAGTACTGTCTGTTCAGTAAGAAGCGGCGACGTCTCAAGCGGCACAAAAAACACGATCAATGACGCGGTCAGAACCGGAGCGAGGCCGCTGCCGAGTCGTCCGCCCCAGGAAACGAAGGCGCTGGCCGTGCCGCGTTGAGACATCGGAATCCATTTTCCGATCAGACTTGCCGCGGTTGGATAGGCTCCGGCCTGACCGATGCCTGCCAGCAGCCGAACGACAAGCAGCGAAATCACTCCGACGGTCATTCCCATCATGGCCGTAAAGAATGACCAGACGAGGATGTAAATCGTCAGCATGGTTCTCGGGCCGAAGCGATCGCTCATCCAGCCGGACGGAACCTGCGCGAGTGCGTAAGTCAGAAAGAATGCCGAGAAGCAGAAGCTGAGTTCGTCGTTCGAGATACTAAGGTCTTCGCGGATGTACGTCTGAGCGTAGCTCATGCAGAAGCGATGCAGGTACAGCAGGAACGCCATCGCAAACGTGACGCCCAGCACCAGGTACCGGACTCGCGTTGGTCGTTCAGAATCACTTCGAACGTCCGGCATGGCGTCTTTCAGAATCGAGGAGCATTACGGAATGACGTTTTCGCCCGGCCGTAGACCCGCAGGCCTGATGGACGAGCTTGTAGGGTGTGACCAGCGGGCCAAACTTGAATCGCGGTGTGCCGGCGCGGAGATCCTGCGAGTTTTGGTGACGCTTTGGTAACACGAACGTCGCCCGCGCGGGCACACCAGCCGTTTGATTCGCTCCGCTTGTCACACGCTACGGCAAAAATCACGACTCCCCTCGCGTCTCAAACTGTGTTGTTACGAACAACTAACCTTTTCGTGTCACGTAAACCGGGCTGCTCCAGGCGAGTGACTGGTCGAACTGCGTGACTCGGATCCAGTAAGGGAATTCGCCGGTGACGGATTCTTCGTCGGACGTTTCGAGCTGGAAGGTTGTCGGCCCGTTCTGATCGGGCGGGGGACCGATTTGAGCGAAGCGACCGACCCCGCCAGCGTCGACTCGGTGATCGTCGTTGCGAACGTCGCCGAGCCTAGCGGTGAACGTCGTCGGGCCGGATTCAAACGACAGCTCAGTCGAGTCATCGCCGACAACTTTGATGATGATTCCGGCCGCGTTGCCTGCGGATTTGTTCGCCCATTCGATCCGGTTTTCATTGATAAGCGTCGCTTCGTCGTCGTACGACTGGAAGTTGATTGGCTCGACCAATTCGACTGTGCCGTTCGAAACTGACAGCGATCCTGTCCAGTCAACTCGCTGCAGTCGGGCCGTTCCTTTTCGCTCGGTACCGCCCCATAGAACTCGCAGCAGTGTTGAGTCTTCGGATTGAACGACCCGCGGCGACACCGACCATGAGTCGATGATCTCGACGCCGCGGAACAGGTCGACTCGTTCGATGGCCATTGTGCCTTCGATGTCGAAGCTGATCTTCGGCGAGCCGGTTGTCGAAATCTCAGAACCCATGTCGGCACCGTCGACCTGGAAGAGCAGCCGGATGCGCTCGCCGGTTGTTGCGTAAGTTCTCCGAGCGTGGAACGCTTCCCAGAGGGATTCGCGAGTCAGCTCTTTCGCGTAAACGGCGGTCAGGCCGTTGCGCAGGTTGCGGATCAAGCGTCGGCCTGGGTGGCACGCGCCGGGACGGCCCATCACTCCATCGGTCCCGGCGGTCAGTCCCACCTTGTACCCACGTGATAACGCATCCATGAAGAACCACTCAACCGTGCCGTGTGTCGAGTGGGTTTCGCAGAGCTTTTCGATCTTCTGCTCGTACCAGTCGAGGTTTGTCATGCGGCCGCCGACGTGGATATTGACGAGCACGTCCAGATCGCGGAACGCGTCGTGAAACTCGGGAGCGCGCGGGACGTCCGGCTCGGGGTCGGGCACATCCTCACGGAAGAAGCGATCGCTGCGTCGCATGATCGGTTCGTCGTATCCGTAAATGACATTGCGGTCGCCGCCGTCTTTCGTGAACGGGCTCCACTCGCAGCCGAGTATCGGGACGTAGACGCCGGGTTCGTAGAATTCGTCGGTGACTTTGCGGACGTGTGCCCAATCGTCGAGCGTGACGTAGTGGTCGTTCGACTGGTGAGTGATGAACTGCAGACCGGCGCAGTCTCGGCCGAAAGCGTACGACTCGGAGACGGTCCCGGATCCGCAACCGATTTCCGTCTGACCGGAGTGGACGTCTCCCCAGAAGATCTCCAGAGGCGGCTGCTCGGCGTGCACGGTGATCGGGTTGGTGACGGCGCAGAAGTCTCCGGAGACGACGTTAAGGCGGAACGATCCGGGCTGGCTGAAGGTCACGTCAAAGTGGTACGACGGTCGGACCGGCTCGGCGTCGACGGGAACGATCTCGGCGCTGCTGCCTTCCGGGTCGGTCGTGAGAACGGGCATGTCCGCAAGCACCGTCGCGTTGCCCCAGCAGTCTTCGGCTCGAACGATGACTTCTGCCGATTCGCCCACGACCGTGTCCGAGTGAACGAGCGCCGCGATCCGGACGGGCGGACCAGGTACGACGGGGAAAGACGGTTGCTGCGGCAGACGATTTCGGATCGCGTCGCCCAGATGGTCAATCGCCATGACGAATTCGACGTGGTTATCGACGCACGTCGGGGCTCGCCAGCCGACGCTGCCTTGCGACGTGTCTCCGCAGGTCAGCTTGATGTGGTCGCCCTGCCGAAGTTGTCCTTGTTCGACTTTGACGTGAACCTGGTGGTGCCAGGGTTCGATCCCCGAGAACCAGTTGTAAACCGGCTTGAGCGTGACGTCGCTGCTGCCTCGCGATACGAGTTCGAATTCCAGGCTCATGAATCCGTCGGCTGAAGGGGCGTCGGTCTGCAGATCGCTCCAGTCGAACGGCCATCGCCAGCACACGAGCAGTTCGCCGCCGGTTTCAACAACGTCTTCGCCGATGGTCCATTCGAAGATGACAGTCGTCGGTTCGCTGACTGTGAGATGGTCGATCTCGGTGTGCGTCCCTTTGCCGTGTCGACGGAGTCGCTCTTCGTAAGGAATATCGAGGTGGTGATGAAGTTCGGGTTTGGCGGGAGGAGCGAGACTGGCAACAAGCATCAGAGGGACGTCCTTGGCGGGAAAGCGTTGTGAGACGTCGAGATTCTGACTGGACCAGTTTTCGAATGCGACCGTTTCACTTGTTCAACACAGGCTGTCGCCACGAAGATGCTCGCTCATAATTCTGCAAGACTGATTCAATGAACCACGGAAGACACGGAATTACACGGAAGGCGACATTGTTTTTCCGTGTAATTCAGTGTCTTCCGTGGTCCCACCTTTATGAAGGACTGAACTTGATGCGAACTCTCTGGCAGTGGTTACCCGTACTGCTTGTCGCGCTGACCGCCTCGTCGGTGATGGCTGGCAAACGCCCCAACATTCTGGTGGCGATTTCGGATGACCAGTCGTTTCCGCACACGTCGGCCTATGGCTATCAGGCGATCTCGACGCCGGCGTTCGATCGTGTCGCGAAGATGGGAGTCCTCTTTAACAACGCCTTCACACCGGCTCCGGGGTGCAGTCCGATGCGAGCCGCGTTTCTGACCGGGCGAAACATCTGGCAGATCGAATATGCAGGGACTCATGCCAGCTCGTTTCCGAAGAAGTACGAGACCTATCCAGATCGACTCGAAGCGGCGGGGTATTTCATCGGGGCGACCGGCAAACATTGGGGGCCTGGCAACTGGAAGGTCGACGGGTGGGACCACAATCCGGCCGGACCGACATGGGGTAAGCGGAAGCTGAAGTCGCCTCCGGGCATCGGCAGCGTTGATTATGCCGCCAACTTTGCGGATTTCCTGAACGATCGGCCGAAGGGCAAACCGTTCAGCTTCTGGTTCGGAGCGAACGAGCCTCACCGTTCATTCGGCAAGGGGATCGGCATCGCAAACGGACTCGACCCAAGCAAAGTCGTCGTCCCGAAGTTCCTGCCGGACACTCCCGAGATTCGGTCGGACATTCTGGACTACTGTTTCGAGATCCAATGGTTCGATCAGCATCTCGGACGAATGCTTGATTCACTCGAAGCTGCCGGCGAACTGGACAACACGCTGGTCATCGTCACGAGCGATAACGGAATGGCGTTTCCCCGAGCCAAGGCCAACTGCTACGAATACGGCATCCACATGCCGCTGGCCGTTTCCTGGCCGGCTGGAGCAATGGCGAATCGAGTCGTCGATGATCCCGTCAACCTGATTGACCTGACAGCGACGATCTACGATGCGACCGGAGTCGATCCACCAGCGGAAACGCCAACCGCCGGACGAAGCATTCGCAACATTCTGGAATCAGCCGAGCAGGGGATCGTCGACAAATCTCGCAATGCAGTCTTCGCCGGGCGGGAGCGTCACTCTTCGTCGAGGTTCAACTCGCTGAGTTATCCGCAACGCTGCATCCGCACGCGAGACTATCTTTACATCCGAAACTTCCGTCACGAACGCTGGCCAGCGGGCCCAGCTCAGAAGTTCAACAAAGTGAAGTACCGAGACGACGGCAGCATCGTCAGTTCGACACTCGGCCCGATGCACGGCGGTTATCACGACATCGATGCCTGCCCGAGCCTGAGCTTCCTGATCGCGAACCGCGACGATGAAAACATCGGCCATTTCCTGGGCCTGTCTGTCGACCGTCGCCCCGCCGAAGAACTGTTCGACATTCGTAAAGACCCGGCCTGTCTGCACAACCTCGCTGGCGATCCCGCCTTTGCGAAAGTCCGCTCGAACCTGAACGCTCGCCTGTTCGACTATCTCAAACAAACAAACGACGCCCGAGTCACCTCGCCCGACGGCGGCGACATCTGGGAAACCTACCCCCGCTACAGCAGCCTCCGCTGGTTCCCAACTCCCAACTGGGCGAAAGACAATCCCGACCGAGTCCCAACTCAGGAATGGCTCGAAAAGAAACGCCCTCGTTGAACGAGGACTCGCTGCAAATTTTGCGGTGCAACCAATGGTGACGAGGTGACGAGCGATGAACGTAGTTCAGTTTGAGATTTCAGGTGAAGGCCGTCGCGTTGGAGTTGTGGATTCCGGCTTGGTTGTTGACGTGACGTCGAGCAATCCTGAATTGCAGTACGTCGTCGACGTGTTTGCGGCGGCGCAGAGAGCTGGGCGGTCGTTCGATGAGTTTCTTGGCGAGGCGGCTGCGAAGGATTCTTTGCGGTCGTTTGCTCTGGATGAGTTGCTGACGGCTCGACCGGGTGGGAGTGAGCCGTTTCTGCATCCGCCGCTGGATCATGCGGATCCGCATCGAGTGTTGGTGTCGGGGACCGGGCTGACTCATACCGGTGGGATGAAGTCGCGGGATCAGATGCACAATGAAAATGCGGACGACGATGCCAACGAGGTCGCCGCGCAGGACGAGGAGCCGCGGACTGAGGAACCTCAAACGGACTCGGCGAAGATGTTTGCGATGGGGATTGCCGGTGGGAAGCCAGGAGCCGGCCAACGCGGGGCGAGTCCCGAATGGTTTTACAAAGGCAACGGTTCGGTGCTGCGAGGGCCGAACGACTCGCTGCTGATTCCTGACTTTACGGAAGACGGTGGCGAAGAGCCCGAGCTGGCGGGGCTGTACATCATCGGTGAGGACGGGCAGCCGTATCGGCTGGGGTTTGCACTCGGCAACGAGTGGTCAGATCATGCCGTCGAGCGAGTGAACTACCTCTACCTCGCCCCGTCAAAGCTGCGGACCTGTGCAGTCGGGCCGGAGTTGAATACCGACTTTGCGTTCGACACGCTCGATCTGCGCTGTTCGGTCTCACGGAACGGCGAAACCATTTACGACAGCGGGCCGTTACTTTCCGGCGAGGAGAATATGTGCCACTCGCTGGCGAACTGCGAGGATCACCATTTCAAGTACGCTCAACACAGACGCCCCGGCGACGTGCATATTCATTTCTTCGGGACGAGCAAACTCAGTCACAGCACGCGAGACTGGAAGTACCAGCCGGGTGACAAGGTTCGCATCGTGGCGCCGACTTTCAGTGCGCCGCTCGTAAACGTTGTCGCAGCTGGTAACGACGAATCATCGACACCGGTCGTTGTGCGGCAGGCTTGACGGCTCGCGTTTTTGTTGTGCAAGGCTCACTCACTGTGTGAGCTTTGGCATCGTGTAGAGCGTTCCCGGCACGGTCGTGTCTGTCGGGCCGGCGATCACGTGACTGTCGAAGACGGCTGCAGGTTGGACGATGACGCGTTTAAGACTCATCGGTCCCGTCAGCTTTACGTCCATGATTCGGGCTCCTGCGAAGCGGACGCAGGTGTAGGCGGAGTTGGCTCCGTTGCCGGAAACTTCGGTGTAGAGGACCAGGGCTTTAGGTTCGCCGATGATGCCTTCGACTTCGTCCTTGATGGCAGCACTCAGGCCGGGGTCGCCGGAGAACACAATCGGGCCTCCGCTGAAGTCGATCGAGCCGCCATGATAGGCGAAGTCTCCCGAGTTGACGCCGTTGCTGATTTGTCGTGAAAGGTCAGCGGTGCTGTTGTTGGGGTTTCCAATATTGATCGTACCACGGTTGCCTGATGGCAGAGTTTCGTCCGGGAGACTGGGAAATATTTTCAGTTCGGGTACGCCGTCAGGGCCCGGCGATACCTGCCCTGTGGCTTCGTCCCACGTCCAGTTATCCGGACCGGTTGCTCCCTGAAGTGTCATCCACGAATCGATGTCGACTGCGAACGGCAGAATCGGAGACATGCCACCTCCGCCCGCAGCGAATCCGACTCCCGGTATCAGCGACGCGACTGATTCTTCACTCACGTCAGCACTTTGGTGTCCGATGATAGGAGCAAATAACAACGTCAACGAGTCACCATTGCTGCTAACTCGACTAGCTTTTGTGCGGACGGTGTTGTACGGACCAACGCCCCAGGTCGTCACCCACGAGTTTGTTGCAAAGTCCCAGGTTCGGTTCCCAAACTGGATGTCCGAGTTTGGATAGAGGACTGTCGTGTCGGAGTAGCCATTCGGATTCTCTGCAGCCACGTCAACGGCCGCCGTCCGGGCGGTCGCCAGTGCTGCCGTTTCGGCGGGGCTCCCGGCTGCCACGCCAAGCTCCAGCGGTGTGATCAGTTCCTGAGCGGCGGCGAGTGCTGCGGCATCCGAAGCCGTCTGCAACTGCTGCTTGACGAGAACGACAAATCCAAAGTCGACAGTAAAGGCCGCGAAGGCAAAGACCATGACTGCAACGAACGCCGAGATGACAAGTATACCGCCTCGACGGCGACTGACTGGACGGGCGTCGGAGGGAATGTTCGATGGAGTACCGGCGGCGTTTGTTTTGAACACAATATTTCTCGCGGTCTAAAGCAACGACGATCTTGGCCCGCGACGATCGTTTTCAGGTATGACCACGTTTTCCGAGTATGGTTCTGCACGAATGCAATGAACCTCGTTTCTGCGTATTTCGACTCGAAGAGTATTTGGATACGTCGCCCGCGTCTCAGTAAGCAAGCGCCTTGTCGAGAGTGAATGTGTCGAGCGTGGTGTCGACTTTCACCTGCGTTGAGTAAACGCTGAGGTCGGTAGAGTCGCCGTCGGTACTGCCGGATTTGAATAGGTAGTCGACACGGTCAATCTTCATGTAGTCGACCTGCGATGCTCCGGCGCTGATACCGGATTCAGTAATGCACTGGTTCGCAGAGAAAGCATTGAGAGACGTGAGTTGCGTGGCAATTCCGAATTCTCTGAACGTGTCAATCTTTCCCCAGGTGTCGCTTTCGAAACCCAGAACCCGGAACCAGAGACGCTTCCCTGTCTGGCTGTTAACGTCGTCGACGAGTTTCATTTCCATTGTGAATCGGATTCGTTCGGTATCCGTCTGGCATTCGGTGCCTGCGAAGTAAACATCGCTCCAGGTTTGTTCCTGATCATAATTCCAAATCTGGATTTGCAGGCCGCCTTTCGAGTAGCTCGGTAGCGAGGAATGATTCAGCTCAAGAATCATGTAGTCGCCGTTGACCGTTCCATCGGGCGAGAGGACGGCGATGATTTGCGGCGTCGTTGATTTACGATTCAGCGTGCTGAACTGAATTTCCCAGTCCGTTCGAATCCCGACAATTGGGTCGAGCGGCTCCGTAACAACGATGATTTCGGGCTCGAGAACAATTTCGGGCTCGAGTACGAGTTCATCCGCGGCTTGCCCCGGTGCCCATGCAAGAGTCAGGACGACGAAGCTGCCAAGCAGGATGCGAACTCGCCTGAACGTGACGCTCGTAGAAGGTGGTAAATCGTGGTGTTGCAGTCGACTCATTGTTGAACCTGTTTCCGGCGGGCCCGCAGGATGGCTTAGTTTTACAGTCCAATTTCAATTGAAAAGTAGATCACGATTTGGCCCGGAACGGCAAATCCCTCACGATTCGCGTCGAAATTTCGAGTGAGCTGCCGAGCGATTGGAGTTGGCACGATCGCCATTAACGACGCTCGAATGTCTGTCTTCTCGCTGATCGAGAATCTGTGTCTCCTTAGATCAGAGCACCTTCCAAGAGGTACTCGGCTTTGGGCCTGTACTTGTGGTTCGTTGTTGCGGCGCATCGCGCCGGCACGCGAAACTGGAAGTACCAGTCCGGTGATGAAATTCGCATCGAAACGCCAAGTTTCAGCTCACCGCTCGTGAACGTTGTGGCGGCTGGCATGACGGGTCATCGACACCTGTCGTTGTCCGGCAGGCTTGACGGTACGCGTTTCTGTGCTGACTGAATCAGAACCGGAATTCGCTGCGGAGCAGTTTTCTGGCTCGGTCGAGAATGATTTGCAGCAGTGGTTGCGAGCCTGTTTCAATGGACGCCGTACCGGTCATGCCAGGGTGAAGTTTCAGTTGTCGGTTTTCAATGACGCATCTTGCGACCTGATGACTTCGGTAATCGTTCGCGTCGATCCGTGCTCCGATGCTGGCGACAGTGGCTTCGATTTTGCCTCCCGGCAGTCCGTTAAGTTTCAACGATACCTTCTGCCCGACTTTTAAATCTCGCGAATGAACTTCCGGAATCATGATCTCGGTCAGGAGAGTTTCGGTGGACTCGATTTCGCAGATCAGTTCTCCGGTGTCGAACCACCCGCCGGTCGTTCTGCCAAATCGAGGGGTCGTGATCGTTCCTTTGCCCGGCGACTTGATCAGCAGGTTTTGCTGTTGGCTTTCGAGTTCTGACAGTTCGGCGGTCAGTCGTTGAATTCCCGCTTTGGCGGCGGCAAGGTCAGCAGGATGACTCGGCAGTTTCAGTAGACGAAGTTCAGATTTTGCTTCGTCCAGCAGTCGTTGGCGATCGCGCACGATCGCGGCCTCTTTGATCGTTCCGATCAGTCTTGCTTCCGATTGTTCGGCATTGATCTGGTCGATCTGGCGACGAAGGCTGTCGGTTTTCTGCACCACTGCGTCGTATTCACTTTCCGTAAGCGCGTTTTCGGCGAGCAGGTCCGCAGCTCTGGTTTGCGCCCGCTCTGCTGAAATTAACTGTGAATTCTGGTCGGACAAACGGGCCGCGAAACTCGCCAGGCGAGCGGCAACGGCAGTCGCTGATACTTTCAGATCATCCTCTGCGTTGGCGAATTCTGTTTCGGCGCGGTCAACGGTGCTCTGTTGCTCGGCCAGTTTTTCGACGCGGGTTCCGGCTTCCAGTTTCTGGATAAGAGCACGCTGCTCGGCGAGTGCTGCCCTTTTCGTGGCCAGACGATGTTCCAGATCGGGGAAACTCAGTCGGCAGATCGAGTCACCGTCTGCCAGCAGGTCGCCTTCTTCGGCGAATGACGTTTCGAGGAACCCTGCAACTGACGAGCGGACTTCGAATTTCTGAGACGGGAACAGAGTGACGTCGCCACCGATTCGATCGGCCAGGGGAGCCGTTGTGGCGAAGATGGTCGCGCTGATTGAAACCGCAGCCCAGGCGGCAACTCGCACTGGTCGGTGTGCGAGCATTTTTCCGAAGTCGTCGCCCAGCGTGCCTCGAAAGAGACCGCGTAGCAGCAGTGAGCCGCCTCCGACCGCCGCCGCTGCTCCCCACAGTCCACAGTACCCGGAAAAATAAACGGCGAACGAGTAAATTAGAAAGCTGATAATCAACGTCGTGAACAGCCAACTGACAATGCAGAGGGGGCGCGAAGTTTCACTGCTGAATTTGCAGTACTTCGGCGAGGAACTGATCGTTCCATCCGGCGCTTTGCCTCTTTCCTTTCAGGCTGTCTGTGGATGGATGATGCTTTAAGAGGCTGAT
>JBLFXD010000153.1:0-10608 GCA_047611045.1 Planctomycetaceae bacterium
TTTACGTCGTCGACCACAACAACGGCACGGACGCGATCGGCGCCAGCGATGAGAAGCCGACTCACGGAGCGATGAAAATCTACGCCTTCCCATTGGGAGCTGACGGGCTGGTCAACGGCGACCGCAGAACGCTGATTGATTACGGACACGAAGCCAGCGCCGACGGCATCTGCATCGACGCGGCGGGCAATCTCTACCTGACATCCCGAAGTATCAAGCGGCCCGGCGTGCAGGTTGTCGATCCCAAAGGAAAAGAAATCGCCTTCATCGCCACCGGGCCTGAGAATCAGGATCCCGAAGGAACGCCGGAAGGACTGCCGAGCAACGTTGAATTCGGAATCGGCAGCGAGAGTACCACGCTTTACATCACAGTCGGAGTCAGCCTGCACCGTATCAAGTTGAAGGCCCCAGGCTTCCACATTCCGTTCTTCGACGCCGACACCGATCACAGCTGGACTCGCATCGAGCTTGATCCTGAGTTTCGATCGGAAGGCGTCGCCGTCGGAGACTTCAACGGAGACGGCCACAACGACGTTGTTGCGGGCGATGTCTGGTACGAAGCTCCGAAGAAGCTCGGGCAGGCCGGCTGGAAGATGCACGGTTTTCGCGATGTCGGTTCTTTCGTCGCCGGACAAGGATACAGCAACAGTTTCTGCAACTATGTCCGAGACATCGACGGAGACGGCAAGCAGGACATCATCGTCGTCGGCTTCCCCGGCGCACCGTTTCACTGGTACAAGAATCCCGGCAAGCCGAGCGACAATTGGGAACAGCACGAAATCTGGCACAGCATCTGTAACGAGTCGCCCGAATTCGCGGACATCACCGGCGACGGCAAACCCGAGTTCATCCTCGGCTCAGAACTGGATGTCGCGAAGGGCTCGCCCGCTCAGGGAGAAATGGGCTTCGTCGAAATCCCCGGCAACAGCGACGTGACGAAGAAGTGGAAGTTCCACGCCATCAGCGATCCGGGTGAACCTCACTCCAACGGAACGTTCAAGTATTACCACGGCCTCGGGAACGGAGACCTGAACAACGACGGCCGGACCGATGTCCTGATCGCTCACGGCTGGTGGGAACAACCGAAAAATCCGACATCCGGCAAATGGGCCTTCCATCCGTACGCTCTCGCCCGAGACGGCGTGAACCCGGAAAAACTCTCGGACATCAACGTCGAGGATCTGGACATGGACGGTGATCAGGACCTCATCGGCAGCTCGGCTCACGCTCACGGCGTGTGGTGGTTCGAAAATGTCGGCGGCAACGACAAACCTCAGTTCAAAGCGCACATGATTGACGATTCCTTCTCGCAAACTCACGCCGTCGAGTATGTCGACATCAATGGCGACGGTCAGCGAGACATCGTCACCGGCAAACGATTCTACGCTCACAACGGCGGCGATCCCGGAGCCCGAGACACCACTCGGATGTTCTGGTACGAAGTCAAACGAGCCAAAGGAAAGACTCCGACATTCACCCGTCACGAAATCGCCGCCGGCCGAGACACCGGAGTCGGCACTCAATTCCTGACCGTCGACTTCGACGGAGACGGCGACCTGGACATCGCCCTCGGCAACAAGAAGGGCGTCAACCTGCTCATCAACAATTGAGCCTGTCGTAGGTCAGGCTCCGCCCGTCGAAGTGCTCGGACATTTCCAACCACGAAAGGCACTAAAAACACGAAATCAGACTGACGTGTCTCAAGAACAATTTCGTGTATTTAGTGTCGTTCGTGGTTCAGGTTTAACCACGGAAGGCACGGAATAACACGGAACTCAGAGTGACTTTTTCCGTGTGATTCCGTGCCTTCCGTGGTGCTCTCCTCAAGATGATTTCAAACATAAAACTCCGTCAGGCAAAGCCTGACCTATGAAGCCAAGATGCCTGACTTTTCATTCCCGAAAACAGCGAAGCTCCGCAAGTCCGCGGAGTTTCGCCAAATCTACGACGGTCAGGTCCGCGCCGGCGACGACCACCTGCTGGTCTTTGCTTCGTGGAATGACCTCGGTGAAACTCGTTGCGGCCTGAGCGTCTCAAAAAAGCACGGCAACGCCGTTAAGCGAGGCCGCCTCAAACGCCTGCTGCGCGAAGCCTTCCGACACGTGCGTCACGACCTGCCGGTCGGCCTCAACCTGATCCTGATCCCGCGTCAGAACTCGGGAGCGACCGTCGACAACTACCAACGTTCGCTCAAAGGAATCTGCCGTCGCCTGCTGAAACGACTGCCTGAGAGAAGTACCATCAGCAGCGACTGACCCCGCAGACTCGCGTCAAAAATCGAAGGCCGGCAAGACATCGTCACTTAGCGACTCGGTACGAACCACCTGATCTCTAACGGACTGTGACGCTCCCAGGTCGCTCCGTGAATCACGCCGTGGTTGTCGTTTCCGGACGCATCGAAAAGAAGCGTCCCACAACCTTTTTCAAAGCGGTAAAGCGCGAGGGTGTCAGCGTCTCTTTCAAATCTACTGGAAGCGACAAAGTCAGCCGAATACCTGGCCGAACTGCTGATTCGGACTTCGTCGATCAAACCCTGAAAATGATGAACTCCTGGCAGCGTTGCCCCGATTAGAATGGGGGCTTCAGATCTGGCAAACGTCAACAGTTCCTCGTTTCCGACTGCCTCACCGTTCATTTCCAGACGTGGGTACATCTTCCCGTCAACAAACAGCTTCAGTCGTTGCCGGTCGAACACGCCCGCGATGTGTACGCGCTGGCCAGCGATAACCGGTGGTCCCTCTGAGCTGTAGACCACTCCGCCTGATTCTGGATTTGCCAGGACGCCCCAGGCGGAAAACTTCCGGTCAGGCTCAATTGTCGGATCAATTTTCAGGGCAATGCCCGCCTCAGGAGTCTCACGGCTGACGATCAGCCCAGCGTGTTCAGTGATTCCAATTGCTGAGACCCATGCTTCAAACGTCACCGGATGACTGGCGTCATACTTCAGCGGCAGTTCGATGTAGTCGTCTTTACCGTCAAAATTGAGACGCCAGCCCGCCAAACCATAAGCAAGCGGTTTGAACTCGCCGTGGTCGGAGTTAATTTTGCAGCCAGGTAGCGCCTCGCGGAGTTTCGCGATTCCCTCGGGGGTCAGATCGTTGTCTGCCACTGCGAGTGTCGTGAGACCGGTCAACGCGGAAAGTACGTCAATGTGAAAATCAGAGAGACGCGCCCCTTCAAGACCCAGAGTTGCGAGGTGTCGAAGCGGCTTCAATTCGTCCAAAGCGCCGGATTCAGTCTCACAATGAAACACACTGAGAATCCGAATCTGTCTGGCTTGCTCCAGCCCTTTGATAACGGAGCGAGCCACCTTCGAGCGAAAGAAATGCAGCTCCGTCAAATTCGGCATTTGATGAAACATCTGAAGGCGACTGACACCAGTCTCCGTGGCCGAAGCGTCAACGCCGTACAGAAACAGGTACTGTAACTGGTCAAGTTCCGGCAATCGGTTGAGGCTGTCGATCCACTTGGAGCGAAACGTGATTCCCAGTTGTTCCAGACTCTTGCATTTCAGAACGTGCGAAAATCCTTTGTCGGTAATTCCGGTCGACAGATGGAGCACTTGCAACTGGGGAAAGTTTTCCAGAACGACAAGGCTGTCGTCTGTCACTTCCGACTGCTTAAGCAGCAGATTCCTGAGCTGGTGTGAATCCCGTAAATTGGCGAGCGCTGCATCAGCCAGCGGGAAGTCTGTAAAAGAAGCGGTTTCCAATTCTGTCAGCCCGGACAGATTGATGAATTCATCATCGGGGATGCCGTTCTCACTGAGATAAATCTCAACCAGTCGGAACGGACCATCGGGAATCCCGTCAAGCGTTTTTACCGATAAGGGTTCTTCCTGCCCTTCACGCAGGATCACACAATAACCACCGTTCCTGACAATCCATTGCGCCGCTCGCCGACGCTGTTGCTGCTCGGCCAGTAGAACACTGTTGTCCGAACCGTCAACCACGTGCGTCAGATCATGGTTCTTGCGAGTCTCGTCATCCTTGACGGCAATCAGCCCCTCGGAACTCACACTTGTGTCTGGCTTGGCAGCAACGTCAGGTTTCGACTCGTCTGGTCTGTTCAAGGATTCATCCACGTCACCTCGGACCAGTAGAAATCCCACAATCGCCGCCGCCAATACCACGAAAGCTGACACCATTGATTTCCACGATCGGCCAGAGCTTTGCCGCCCGGTCGAACTTTCAGTGACGACGAATCGTGTGGCATCGAAAAGCGTGTCGCCGCCATCAGTATCGTTGGCCCCGGACACAGTCTGACTTTCGTCAGTGGCGGACGCTGTTTCACTTTCCGGGCTGCTCGGAGACTCAATCGCCGATTCGAGTATGGTCGCGTTGTAGTCAGGTAGTTTCCTGGTGGCCGAGTCGCCCGATGATGAGTGCAGATCGCTGGCCGAAGAAGTCTGGATTGAGGTACTCGATTCGGAACTCGTCGCATCTCCGTCTTCCGGCAGACTGATGAAGCCGCCGCTGCCGTCATCCGGCATGTCCAGTGTTGCTCGCTGCTCGGTTTCGGAATCGCCCAATGCAAGACCGTTCAACGCCTCAATCACATGATTCATCGAGGGAAATCGATCATCGGGCGACTTAGCCATCATCGTCGCAAAGATCTGATCCAGTTCGTCGGGAGCGTCGGGACGGTAGGCGGAAATGCTTGGAGCAGGTTCCTCTCGATGAGCCAGCAGTCGTCGCATGACCGTGTCGTTGCGGAACGGCGGGTTCCCCGTCACCAGAAAGTAGAGAGTACAGCCCAGTGCATAGATGTCGGCTCGATGATCGACCGACTTGGCGTCCAGTGCCTGTTCGGGAGCCATGTAATCGATGGTGCCCATGACGCTGCCGGTGTTGGTCAGGTCGGCCTGCGCTCCGCCTTCCAGAGCGTCCCCAGGAGATGGCATTATTCGAGCCAGACCCATGTCAAGAATCCGGACGACACCTTCTCCATCCAGCAAAAGATTGCCGGGTTTCATGTCACGATGAACGATGCCGCGGTCGTGTGCGTAGCCCAGGCCAATCGCCGCCTGCCGAATGACGTCGACGGCCTTGGGAATTGCCAACGGCCCCGAAGACTTCACGATGTGGGACAAATCGTCGCCGTCGACGTACTCCATCACCAGGTAGTGGCTGCCGTCGTGAACTCCCGCGTCGTAGGCCGTGACGATGTTCTGATGATTGAGCTGAGCAGCGGCTTCAACTTCACGCTCGAACCGTCGCCGCAGATCATCCGACTCCGTCAGCGACTTCAGCAGGAATTTGATCGCGACCGTACGTTTCATCCGCCGGTGGCGAGCTTTGAGCACGTAGCCCATTCCCCCGCGGCCGATCGAGTCGGTGACAACGTAATCGCCAACAACCAGCGAGACATCATCACCGCTAACCAGCACTTCGCTCTGGTACGCCGTCAGCAGTTTCTGTTGGACAAGGGCGGTGGCAGCATCTTCCGCAGAGTCAGCTTCCAGCACTTGATTCTTCTGCTCAACGATCGAGTCATTAAGCAGTCCAGACTCTTCAATTCGCTTGAAGAAGTCCTCAGGTCCAACGGCCATACATTAACGCCTGATGCCAAATTCATGTCTGCCAGCTCTGGCAAACGAATGCGTGAAATAAACGCCTTCATACCGGAACGCGAAAGTGTAATCGAAGTTCGGCAGAATGGAGAAACGATCCGGACATTTCCCGGACACCGAGTCCCTATTTCAAAACACTTCGTGAACTCCTGGTGCAATTTAAGGAGACCATTCCACGAGCGTCGCCATCTTCGATTCCGGAGACGACTCGCGGCTGTTTCCGTCAACGCTCATGATGTCGAAAAACTCAACCGTCAGCTCCGGCTCAAACATGAACCCGCAGCCACGCTCCACGGTCACCATGCACGAGCGACTGCCGCTCCGATCGACCAGGCCAACGTCCTGTGTTCCAGAGTCGCCCACTGATTGCCACAGGCGAATCAGGTCTTCGCGACTTTCCACAAGCGGCTCCAGCAGGAAGCCAGCCTCGGCCGAGCCGGGCAATAATCGGAAGTCCCGCTGCGACCCGCCCGTTGGCGACTCAGTCGTACGAAGTCGTAATTCAGGCAGCCGATAGAGAACCGAAGCCAGACGTCCGACCGCCGCAGGTTTGATCCGAATTCGACACCAGATCAGCCCCGACGATGAGGCCGGCACGACAATCGGCTCGCCAAACTTTACGACGGTACGAACGGTAGGTTCCGCGGACAGCGAGAGTCGGGGACAATCACGACGGCTCAGCCTGAGCAGGTCACCGGTTGAGCCCTTCAGTTCGTACCTTGAGAGAAGTTCGAACCAGCCTCGCGAGTCTTCCATCGTAGACAGCCGACCGTCGATTTCACCCACTGAGATGAGAACATGATTTGGAGCGGTATCTCCCCTGAAATGCCGAGCGTCCCGCTCAATCAACGCCGGCGTGAACGCCGCATAACTCTGCAACAACGGCCGAGGCCGCATGTCGAGCCCATGAGCGAACGCGACAATCAGTTTACTCGGGAAAACGTCGACAGAGCCGTCGACTTTGGGAATCGGGTTCGCATCGCGAATCTTCGCCAGTTGCGATTCGTGCGTGCTCAGCCACCAGTTCGGATTTCTGACTGACTCGGCCACAGCGAGAATCTGATCGCGCAACGGTGAAGCGGCGTGACCAATGACTTCGTCATACGTGAGCGGCTGCACTCGTTCGAGCGTCCCGGCGGAAACTAGAACCACCAGTCCCGCCATGAGAATCGGCAAACCGAACCGACGCTCCGCTGCGTGAATAAAGTTCCAAAAAGAGTGCCACTGGCTCCGCCAGTGCTTCCACGATTTGGCCGACTCGATGGATACAGCACTGGCAGAGCCAGTGGCACACGAAGGACTTTTTGAAAATCTTGTGACCAGCCATCCGTAAACCAGCAACGGAAACACCGTTCCCAGGAAAACCGGAATCCGCTCGGCGTGATACCTGACGAAGCACGACTTCCACGCGATGAACAACAGCCCATTAAAGAACAGCATCGTCAACACGCTCATCCGCCAGTCGCCAAGCCGCAGCCGCGACGCCAGCCAGACCGGCAACATCAACACGACGAATCCGGCACTGATCACCACGACCAGTCCAGCGGTTGACTCCGGACCAAGCCCCATCGCCGCGCTGTAGCCACCGGCGAGTTGAAAACCAGTGCCGACGAATTCGCGACACTCAGTCAGCGTCGCCCCTGACATCAACCACGCAACGGGACACGCAGCGAACAACAGAATCGCTCGCCACGGAATTCTCCGTTCAAGCATTTCGACTGCCACCAACGTGCAGCCCAGAAAAGATGCGGTCACAAAATAGCTGAACTTGGCCCACGGCAACGCGGCGACCAGCAGTATCGGAATCGCTTGCCTGAAGATTTGCAGCGTTCCAATGATCGAAACAGCTCGCAACCGCGAAGCGGCGACAGAAACCATCTCTGCTGCCGCCGCTTCGCGGCTCACCTTTTCATTTCGATCCATTTCCGTGGGCTGACGCCCATGGCTATGTGCTGTCGCCGCTACGCGGCTGAATTGTGCAACTCCGACAGCCTCAAAGAAGACAAGAGCGTGCAGGCCGAAGCAAACGGCCATCGCGTCGCGGCTCATGAGTTCGAGCATCGCGATTCCGCAGAACATTCTTCCGATCAAACTCAAACGACCGTGACCGGTGACTCGCCACACGAGGTCGGCCATGATCACCGAGATGCCAATCCAGGCCATGATCAGAATTCCCCACGTCTCGGGGTGGTACATCCGAGCGTGGATGAAGCCGAACGGTCCGTAGGTGAAGAAGAGGTCCCGACCGAACACCCAGTCCCTGGATACGGCCTCGTTGAGCAGCATCAGCCACGATGGATCAACGCCGTTCGACTCGACTGCGAAGAGCGGAAACCAAGGCGGAAGGCGAAACACAGCAAAAGCCACCAACAGCAGAAGCCCAGCGGCCGATTCACAGGGTGGGCCCTGCCCCCCAACCCCACCGCCGTTCTGGTGGGCAGTGCCCACCCAACCACAGCTCACGACTTCACCGCAGTTGGTTTTTCAGCAGCCGGTCGCAAGTCCTTCTGCACTCGCTGCAATTCTTCGAGAACGTTTGCGAGATCGCGTTCTTCGCTATCTACTTCGCATTCGGAATCGTCGCGGCGGACATCAACGGCGATTGCCGAAGGATGACGGTCCGCCGTTGAGCACTCGGCGCGAATGTCGTCCGCGACGAGGATCCGCTGAAAGAACATCATCAACAACGTGCTCAGGTATCGACGTCCCATTTCCTGCAGACGCAGATTCGATGCTCCCCACTGCCGACCTGACCACGAGATTGGGATCTCGGCAATCCGGTAGCGACGGATTAACGTACTCAGCGAAAGCTCCAGCGTGATGTTAAAATGGCTGGCCTGGTAAGGGCCGCAGTCTCGAATGACGCTCGTTCGATAAGCTTTGAACGCGTTCGTGAGGTCGTTGTACGGCGTCCAGAACATGAGCTGGATGCATCGATTGACGATCCGATTCACAACGAGCTTCATCCACGGATAATGCTGAATCTTGCTGCCGGGGCGGAACCTGGAACCAAAGACGCAGTCGTAGCCCTCTTCGATTTTACGGTAGTAAGCGATCACGTCGTTCGGATCGTCGGACAGGTCCGCCATGTAAATCACGACGACGTCGCCAGTGACTGCGTCGAGCCCGGATCGAATCGCTCGGCCGAAGCCTCCAGGCAGCGTTCGATTCACCAGACGTACCGAATCGTCCTGCTCGATCAGTTTCTGAACGACGTCTGCGGTCTCGTCCGAGCTGTTGTCATTGACGACGACGATTTCGTAATCGAGTCCTTCGCGCACGCCGACAACATCCTGCAGTTCTTTCACGCAGGCGGCGATGTTGCCAGCTTCGTTGTACGCAGGAATGACTATGGACAGTTTCATGTTGAAGGCAGAGTCTTCAGATTCAGGAATTCGAATGAAGCTAATGGCCGCGGATCAGCACAGATGGATGCAGATGGTTTTTGAGAAAAATGCCGAAATCTGCGTCCATCTGCGCTGATCTGCGGCTAATAATTGAAGTCATACGGCCGGTGGGAACCGGCCCTACGTCTCTTACGCGAGGATCGTTTTCAACTGGCTCTGGTTGTTCAGAATCCAGCCGTGGATGTCTTCGACAATGTTCTGTACGGAACGTTGCGGCTTCCAGCCGTAGGTTTGCTGAACTCTCGATGAATCGGTCAGATAGATTCGCAAGTCCAGGTCGCTGGTTTCCGGAACGGCTCCGATGTCGATCTTCGAAGTCGTGACTTTCTGGCAAATGTCTGTGAGTTCTCGCAGGGATGTCGAAACGTCGACGCCGCCTCCGACGTTAAAGACGCTGCCGTTCCAACCGGTGTCACTGTTTAGTTGGTGCCCGATCAAGTCACACAAGTCGAGGACGTGCAGGACGTCGCGAACCTGTTTTCCGTGGCCGTCGAAACCGCGATAGCTGAGCGGCCGATTGAACTGGTGCCGGGCGACCCACAGCGTGATGACTCCCTGATCGACTTTGCCCATCTGCCAGGGCCCAGCCAGAACTCCGCAGCGGTTGATGAGACATTCCATTCTGTAGTTGTGAACGTACTCGGCGACGAGCAACTCGCCGGACAACTTGCTGGTTCCGTAAAACGATCGGGCACCTTCGAGTGGAAAATCTTCGGTGACGCCTGAAGCCGACGCGCCGCGAGTTCCGTTTTCAATCTGCCACTCGAAACGCGACTCGCTTTCGACGAACGGCAGTTCATTGAGGCCGGCAATCGGGTAGACGCGGCTGGTACTCAGGAAAAGGAACGCGGCATCACGCTCGCGAGTTTCTTCCAGGCAATTGATTGTCCCCAGCAGGTTTGCGTTAAGCACGAATCGCGGAGACGAGTTCGCTCCGGCCTGGACGGACGGTTCTGCCGAGCAATCAATCAGCAGATCGAAGTCGGGGCAACGCTGCAGATCTTCCGGACAGCGGACGTCGCCGTGCAGGAAGTCGACTTCGCACTCACGCAGGCGCGAAAGATTTAACTCGCCGCCACGCCGAGACAGGTTGTCCAGAGCCGTCACTCGGACGCCCGGAAAACTCTGTTTCAGATATAGCGACAGGTTGGCTCCGACGAAGCCAGCCCCGCCTGTAATCAGGACTGAACCGAATCGCACGAGGCTGCTCCTGCTGGCTTGATGTTCTCGAGAATTGTTTCGACGGAAGCGGGCACTCCACTCGCTGATGTCTGACCGCGTTGAGAGTGCGACTCGATAATTTCCTGGACCGTCGATCGAAGCGAGTGGCCGTAGTACCAATCGGGATAGTGCGACTGGAACTTTCTCGTGTCGCTGACGTACCAGATGTGGTCGCCGATTCGATTCTGATCGGTATAAGAAACATTCATCTTGCGATCGGTCAGCTCTTCGATCAGCGAAATGGCTTCCATCATCGAGCAGTGGCTGTGTCGACTTCCGCCGGCGTTGTAGACCTCGCCGCAACGAGGTGCCTGATGGAAGTGCCAGAACATCTCGACAAGATCGGCCGAGTGAATGTTGTCGCGAACCTGCTTTCCTTGATAGCCGTTGACCGTGTACTCGTCGCCG
>JBLFXD010000154.1:0-10600 GCA_047611045.1 Planctomycetaceae bacterium
TAGCTGCGCCGTGGCCATCCTCATCTCGAATGGCATCAAAAATGTGAGTCCTGTTTCGAACTGAGCTTTCGCTCTTTCGGCGTTTCCTGCTTCCAGTTCAGCACGATCTTTGGCGGCCCGTTCCTGCTGAATCTGCTCCTCACGTTCTTGAATCGCGGCCTCTTTATCGATTTGCTTCTGACGAAGTTTTTCCACTTCGTGTTTGTGTTCTGCCGCGACGTTGGCGAGCTCGCGAACAAACTGGTCGATGTCACCCGCCAATGACTTTGGAACACGGCCATAGATTCGGTTAGTTGTTGGTTCAGCCGAGAATGTCAGATTTGGAAACTGCTCGTTGAGCAACTTGACGACGTCCGGAGCTTTTGCGTCTCCCGGTTCAAAATCGCTGATGGGGTCCTTGTAGATCGCTACTTTCGCCGGTTTAGTTGACGCAGCTGCATCGTCCTGTGCAGCGATCTTGCAGGCAGGTATGAGGCAAATTGACGCGAGCAGAAAGGCGTATCTCATTGGTCGATTCCTTCTTCAAGAATTCCTTTGGCAGCCGGGGCGTTTGCAAAGTCTGATTCAGTTTCTTCAGCGAGGCGTCGGGCAGTTCGCTGAATGTAGAAAGGCGAGATTTCCTGCGGATCGTTCCACGCCGTTTCGTTCGTGTCGATTCCGGGCGCGCCGACTTCAGCGTTCGGTATGTTGATGAGACTGCCGCTGCTGATGTCTCCGACGGACGAGTCTTCGTGAGTAGCCGTTCCGTCGGTGGCTGATGAGATCGTCTTCTCGCCTGCGAGTGAGAGCGGACCTGGTTCAGAGTGTGCGAACTCAATTTCGGGCGATGCCGGTTCGGCGGTTCCGACATGACTGGCGACAGCAATCAGAATTGCAGCGGTGGTCATGCCGAGCACCGCTGCGAACTTTCGCCCCGGTCGTCTCCAGATGGAAGCTGTCTGCAGCTCGGCGGGCAGCGGCGTGCTCGGCGAGTGTTCATGGACGAGACATCGTTGCAGCAGGTCGGAGACTTCTTCCGCCGTCGCGTATCGATTGTCCGAAGATTTGCTGTGCAGTTTCTCGATCACGCGACACAGCCAGTCGGGGATCTGTGGATTGATCTCGCGAATTGGCCGAGGCTCGTTGTCCATGATGCGTCGCAGGATTCCTTAGGCACTTTCGGCTCGAAACGGAACGCGTCCGGTGCAGGCGGTGTAGAGGACGCTGCCCAAGCTGAACAGGTCGCTGCGGTGGTCGATGGCGTCGCCGCGAGCCTGTTCGGGAGACATGTACTGAGGCGTTCCCGCGATGACTCCCGTTCGAGTGACCGACGCATCATCAACGGCTCAGGCAAGACCGAAGTCTGTAATGACCAGCCGCTCGATACCGTCGCTCAGGAGAATATTGGCTGGTTTGATGTCTCGGTGCACGAGCCCCTGTTGATGGGCGGCGGCGAGTCCCGCAGCAATCTGAGTGCTGATTCGCAGAACCTCGACGACCGGCAGCGGACCTCGTTCATCGATTCGCTTTTGAAGCGACTGGCCCCTCGCATACGGCATAACCAGATAAGGCAGCCCGTTTGATTCCGCGACTCCGTAAATGTCGATGACGTTTTCGTGAGTCATCGCCGCGGCCGCCTGAGCCTCGCGGGCAAACCGTTTACGTGCCGCTCCGCTGGTAGCCAGATGCGGAGCCATAACCTTGATCGCGACGACTCGGCTGAGGGGACGATCGAACCCCTTCAGAACGGCACCCATTCCACCGCAACCGATCACGCCGCTGATTTCGTAACCGTCGAGCCGTCCCAGCATCTGCGGAATCGTCCGTCGGAGCGAGAGACTTCAGCAGTCGGTCGACGTCAAAATTTCGGCCCGCGTGATCGCCACTTGTGCCGCTGAGCGAGGACAGCGGCTCGAGTTCGGCATCGTCGTCGCGCAGGTAGGTGCCGGCCTTCTCCCAGGAATCCGGGTCAGCGGTTTGCTCCCACAATGCGTCGCGACATTCTTCGCAGTGTCCGAGGTGCTCTTCGAAAGTCGCCTGTTGCGACGGCGTCATCCGACTGCCGACGAAGTCTTCGATCCGTTGCCGGTCGCATTGATCATTCTTGAGGCTCATCGTTCACCTCCGGTCGACGTGCTGTGGTCGCCGGTCGTCGCCTGCCCGTCCTCGGCATGTCGATCTTCTTCGGCGGACGTCCAGTCAAAGTGATTGACCTCTTCTTTGAGCCGCTGCATGACCCGGCTCCGGGCGGTGTAGACCGAGCCGAGCGTTCTGCCTGCTGATTCTGCGACCTCGCTGGATGACTCGCCTTCGACCATCGTTCGCCAGAAGGCTGACCATGTCGAGTCCGTAAACTCGTCGCGAATCCTCGCCGCAGCCCACCGGAACGCCTGACGGTCAAGCTCCCGCTGCAACTCCGCCTCGGATGAATCCGGCCGTTCACGCAGATCCTGCAGTCGCTCCTGGACGCTGGTGCCGCCTTGAGCTGCGTCGGGTCGGACTCGGCGAATGGCATCGATCGCCGCGTTCCGAGCAACCGTGGCCAGCCATCGACGGAGTCCACCAGAAGGCTTGCCGGACTCCCATCGCTCAACCTGCCGAGTCACCTTCTGCAGAACATCCTGCACAAGATTCTGAGCGTCGACATCCTGCAGCCCATACCGCCGCCCCACTCGATAAAGCAACGGTCGGTAGATCGAAACAAACTCGGCCCACGCCTCGCGATCCTGCGGATCACGCACGCGAGCAAGCAGAGTTTCATTGGTAGCAGGTTCTGTCATCACAATATTCGGTCCCTGAATAACTAACGCAGAGCCTGCAAAAACCTGTAACGGCAATTCGGAGTTTCTTGACTGACCAGTCTCTTGACCAACTACGACAGCGACAAGTGATGCCTGCTGGGACGCGACCCAGCAGGCATCCAGAGTTGTGTATGTTCAGAGTTGTGTATTGATCAACACTGGGGCGAGACCTAGCAGTGTGTCCGGATACCTGTTTCGACCTGGATATCATTGGCGAAGTGTTGTATGGATGTCTGGTTGACAGGACATTCTTTTTTGGTGGATGAACGGATTCACGGATGAGCCGTAAGTTTCGCGAATGGCAGCCCGATGCGGGCTGGTTATTTCCGCCGTCGCCCCGAGACTGGTTGCCGGAAGATCATCTGGTTTACTGTCTGCTGGATGTCACCGCTCGGATCGATATTTCGCCGATTCGGCAGCGGGTTTTGTTTTTGACCTTTGTCAGAATCTGTCGGTGACTTTGCGATTTCCGTCATTGTCAAAGTTCTCATTCCCCCAATTGGCCCTCTTCCGTTACGCTGAAAGTCGGTTCTGAAGGTAATTCAGGCTGAACCTGTAGGGATACTCAACGGGTGATTGTCGTCGCTCATTGAGTGTGACCAGGAAAAAAGCGAAGATGATTGTCTGACATGGAGCTCCGATTGCCGGCAAGCTCCAACTGCCTCTTGTGGAGTCGCGAATGTTTCATCGTCGTGAGATGCTGCAAATCGGTTGTTCGTCGTTCTTCGGCGTCGGACTGACCGGTCTGCTTGAACGGCAAGCAGCGATGGCGGCATCCGAAGCGAACATTGAACAGCGGGCGAAGTCCGTCGTGCTCGTCTTTTTGACCGGCGGCGGAAGTCACATCGATATGTTCGATCCGAAGCCGGATTCGCCCGAGGTGAAAGGCGAGTTCGACCCGATCCAGACTCGCGTTCCGGGGCTGGAGTTTGGCGAGTTGATGACGGGGCTCGCCGACCGCGCGAACCTGCTTTCCGTCGTCCGGTCGATGGCTCACAAGGACAACCGGCACCTGTCGGGAACTCACAACACGTTGACTGGTTCGATTCAAAAGTTTCGCGGCGATTCGAACCAGGACAAATCGCTCAACCGCGGCGACTGGCCGTGCTACGGCTCCGCGATTGACTATCTGCGTCCGACAGCGGACGGTCTGCCCAGTCACGTGACGTTGCCGCACCCGCTGATCGAAGGCGCGTTGGTCTGGCCAGGTCAGCATTCGGGATTTCTCGGAACACGTTTCGATCCGTTTGTCCTGAAAGATGATCCGAACAAAGAAGACTTCAAGGTCAATGGACTGAGTCTGATCGACGGTCTCGACACCGACCGTGTTAAGAAGCGACGAGCACTGCTGAACCAGACTTTCCAGAACGAGCCGGCTCTGGCCGAATCATCGCCGGGTCGGCGACTGTCCAGCCAGTTTGAAACGGCTTATTCGATGCTGACGTCGGGTCGCCTGAAGAAAGCGTTTCGGATCAACGACGAATCTGAAGAGACTCGCGAACGATACGGTCGCAACCGACTTGGGCAGACGCTGTTGATGGCTCGGCGGATGGTTGAAGCCGAGGTGCCAGTCATTCAATGCAACATGGGCATCGTTCAGTCGTGGGACACGCACGTGCAACACTTCCCTCGATTACGGAACGACCTGCTGCCTCAGACAGACGCCGGAGTCAGCGCGTTGCTCGACGACCTGGTCGACCGAAACCTTCTCGACCAGACACTGGTGATCGTTGTCGGAGAGTTTGGCCGCACCCCGTCGATCTCACCGCTCGCCGGTCAGACGGTTCCGGGCCGGCATCATTGGGCTCACGGATACACGGCGGTGTTCGCCGGAGCTGGCGTCCGAGGCGGACAACTCATCGGCAAAACAGACGCCACCGGCAGCTACCCAATCACCGTTCCCTGGACACCCAGCGACATCGGCGCGACGGTTTACAACTCGCTGGGCATCGATCCGAATTCGGATATCCACGACCGCCTCGGCCGTCCCGTTCGGCTGAACCAGGGCAAAGTCATGGACGTGCTCTACTCGTAGTCTTGCGAGTCGCATGACTACCTCGGAAGTGAGTTCGGTCGAGCCGTGCAACGCGACTATTCGAACGGGCCGTAGCCGTAGGTCGGTTGCCCGCCGCGGAAACTACCCTCGATGACCACCTGGCTGCCTTTGCCGCGCATCCAGTACTCAACTTTCGCGATCGGCTTGTACACCCAAGGGTCAAATGGAAATCCCCGATCGTGGTACGTGAACTGCTTCAAGGTACGACCGGACTCCTCGAAGCTCCGTCCGGTTTGATAGTGGCCAAGAACGAAATACGACGGGACATACAGGATCGCGAGGACCAGCAGCAGTCGAAGTGCACGACGACGCCACAGGATCAACGCCCGCACGAATGGGTCAATATGTCCGTCAATTGAGGAACCACATCTTGAGCAAAGGTCAAACCGGGCCTCGTTTTCGTGATTGCAGTTTGGACAATTCCACATCTCGGGTGTCACCCATCAGGGAAGATCTCTATTCAACTTGCGGTGCACGGAGGCCGGACGCAACCCACAGAGTTGATCATAAGCGGTACGTTGCGCCGGGCTCCACGTCCCCTGTGTCAGTTGTGGATACGGCGTAGAGATAACTCGTTCCCGGCGTTTGCTCGCCTCCAGGTGTTGCGAGCCACTGTCTTGACCACTATTTATGGCAACCACGTTGTACTGAATCGTTCGGCCTGACCGACCAACTTTGACAGTTCCAACTGACAGGCGAAATCTCGATGCGAGAAACAAACGGCCGTGCCCGAAAACACATCATAAGTAGTGGGAGCAGACTCTCAGTTGTCCTGATCGCCGTTACCGCTGTCAGTATTGGCGGGACTGCTAATGCTTTGGGACAGAAGATTGCTTCGAAAGACGCTGGTACTGCAGGGGCCGCTGCTGCGACCGTATGGCCGAACTGGATGGGGGCGAATCATGACGGGATTTCGACCGAGACGGGTTGGTCGGTCGAGTGGCCGGATGACGGACTTCCTGTGAAATGGACGAAGGAACTCGGGACGGGATTCAGCTCGTTCAGTATTGTCGACGGGCTGGCTTATTCGATGGGGCATTCGGATCGTGAAGAAACCGTCTGGTGCCTGGACGCTGAGACTGGTGAAACAGTTTGGTCTCACACTTATCCTGCGGTCTTGAATCCGAACCTTTACGAAGGCGGGCCGGGCTCGACGCCGACGGTTCATGAGGACTTGGTCTTTACGCTGAGCGTCGATGGGCGTTTGATCGGGTTCAGGCGAAAAGACGGCGAGGTTGTCTGGGAGGTTGACCTTCAGAAAGAACTCGAAGTCGGCATGCACGAATGGGGATTCAACGCGTCGCCTTACATTCTGGGTGACCAGCTTCTGCTGGAGTGTGGCCGTGTCGTTTCTTTCGATTGGAAAACGGGAAAGAAACTCTGGCAGTCAGACAGGCATCGTGCGGGGTACGGCTCCGTTCGCCCGTTCGAATATCAGGGGACGACGCTGCTGGCATCGCTTGACTGCGAAGGCCTGAGGATCAGTCGAGCGAATGACGGCTCGGAAGTTGCGTTCTCGACATGGCCTTCGCCGTTCGGTACGAATTCCACGACGCCGATCGTCGTGAAGGATCGAATCTTTGTGTCGACCGGGTACAACGTGGGCAGCGTGATGTTCCGACTGACCGACGACGGATTGGAGCAGCAATACGCTCACCGAAACATGAGGAACCACTTCAACAACAGCATCCTGTTCGAAGGACACCTCTACGGATTCGACGGCAACTCGAACCTCGGTCGGGTCGTTCGCCTGACGTGTATGGATTTTGAATCGGGCGAAATTAAATGGAGGGAAGCAGGTCTCGGCTGCGGCTCGCTGATCATCGCCAATGGCCACCTGCTCATCCTGAGCGATCGCGGAGATCTGGTTCTCGCCAAGGCGTCGTCTGAAGGATTCAACGAAATCACAACATCGAAATTTCTTGACGGCCGCTGCTGGACGGCTCCGGTGCTGGTCAACGGTCGAGTCTATGGCCGAAACGCTGATGGAAAAGCGGTTTGTGCTGAGCTGCCGAAACAAGCTCGGTGATGTCCCGGTTAACGGCTACAAGCCGGGTACGGGCGCGGGTACCATAACTCTGAATCGGTATTGCGGTTCTCGTTAATCATTCGGAGAAACGTCTTGTCTCGCAGTGAGCCTGCTTCTGATTATACGCCGTCGCAGCTGATGCGAAACCCGCAACTCAGCCGTGCTTTGTGCGGTCGAGCTGTGTATTCAGCGTTGTTTGCCATGTTTTGCTTACTAGCGTTATGGCCTGCGAATAAATGCAGCGCCGCTCAGCCACCATTTCATCCTTTGTCGTACATCGCCAGAACTAACGTGCCGATCGCCGCAGGACTTCTGGACAACTTTCTGCGAATCCCCTGGATGATCAGCGAGAAGGTTAGCCAGCTCGATGATGAACGGGATTTTTACGATCAGCGGCTGCATTTTTTCCCGCCGTACTCGACACAGTCTAAAATTCACGCCGGCTACCACAGCCCGTTTGTCGGAGCCAACCAGGTCCAATGGGTTCAGGTTGACCTTGGACGGGAATTTCCGATCTCGGACATTGCGCTCGTGCCAACTGCCGTTCAAATCGGAAACGAAATCGTTGAAGGATACGGCTTTCCCGTTCGTTTCCGCGTTCAGGTTTCGAATGACCCGGAATTCAAGGAACCGGCGCTCGTCGCGGACCACACAAGCGCCGATTACCCTAACCCGGGACGATACCCGGTGCAGTATCCAGCGCTTGATCTGACAGCACGTTATGTCCGCGTCACGGTCACTCGACAGGCGACATCCGGCGGCCCAGCATTCTTTGTCCTGGGAGAACTGATCGTCCTGTCTGGAAACCGGAACGTTGCCGCATGGCGACCCGTCCAGTCAACTGGTTCTGTGGAGGTCGAAACCCGCTGGTCCCGCGAATATCTCGTGGACGAAGTGTCGATTCTACCGCTGCCGATGGGTGATTCCGGGAAGAGTTATCCGACCAGCAGATACGGTTATCTTTCGAAACCTTCCTCGAAACAGAAGACGACGCAATGGGTACAGCTCGACCTCGGACAGGACGTATTGATCGACGAGATCCGTCTGGTCCCGACTCGACCGCCTGACCAGGCAGACATCCCAGGGTGGGGATTTCCTTCGAGTTTCCGAGTGGAAGTTTCCCGCGAACCAGACCTGAAGGATGCGATTCCATACTGCGATTTTTCGAATGTCGAAATTCAGCACTGGACTGACCGGCCGTTGGTACTGCCAGCGGAAACTCGCGAAATGTTTTCCACACCAAATGCAAAACAACGATGGAATCCCAGTCCAAAGAACTTTCCGTCTGAACCGGTCACCGCACGGTATGTTCGATTGACCGCTACCGGTCTCGATTCACGGATCAATCCTCATTACCTCGCGCTGGCCGAACTACAAGTCTACTCGGGCGACGTAAATGTCGCCGCAGGTTCCGCAGTAACGGCGTCCGACCCCGCTGAACAACACGTCAGAAATAGCGAGGACAAAGCTGAGGAACAGAGTTGGGCACCTGAATGGCTGGTTGACGGATTCACCAGCCGAACTCGATTGCAGGAATACCCTGCGTGGCTCGAAAAAGTGGAAGACCGACGTCGCATTGAATTGCGGCTGTTCGAACTGACTGCGTCGCTCGACGCCGAAGTCACACGTGTCTGGTTTCAGATTGGAGGCGGAACTGCCGCGGTCGTCTTCGCCTGCATCGGAATGTTAGCGTGGACCAATTGGCGGCAAAGTTCGCAGCTCACGACCCAGACAGAACAGCTGCGAAGTCAGATTGCCAGCGACCTACACGACGATATCGGCAGCAATCTTGGGATGATCGCCCTGCTCTGCCAGACGATGAATCATCGAGAAGGAATTCCAGGAGAATTGAAACCTGACCTGGAAGAAATGCGTGAGGTGGCACTCGAAACAAGCGATGCCATGCGCGACATCCTCTGGCTGCTGCGAACTCCAACATCGAAACTTGAAGAGTTCATCGGTCGGTTGCGAATTACAACTAATCGCCTGCTGTCGAACTGCGAAGTCAACTTTGAAAGCCCGCAGGAACTACCGGACACGTCGATTGTTCTAAGCTGGCGACGCAACGTTTTTCTGTCATTTAAGGAAGCGCTGCACAACGCCGGTCGACACAGCAAGGCAGCATCGGTCACAGTTACGATCGACATTGATGACGAGCGGCTTAAGATCACAATCGCCGACAATGGAGTCGGGTTCGACTTTGAACAACGACGTGACGGACTTGGAGTCGGCAATATCACCAGGCGGATGAGCCAGCTGGGAGGTTCTGCCAACTTCGAATCCACTCCTGGAGAAGGAACCTGCGTTGTGCTCGATGCTCCGTTCCACCAGTTGCGATATATTCGGCGGCTGTGGCGACGGATCGCTGCCGCCCCAAAGACGATTTCTCGATTCACTTCATTCCGAAACCGGAAATGACCCGACATGTCTGACGACTCTGCCGATCCCGCCATCAAGCCGACCAACGTCTGGCTTTGCGAAGACAACGAACGATTCCGCCGCACTTTGTGCGCAGCGATCAATCAGATCGAAAATCTGAGCTGCGACCAGTCTCTCGGATCCGTCGAAGACACGTTGAGCCAGATTGCAGAGTCTGCCGCTCCAGACGTGCTGCTGCTGGATATTGGGCTGCCAGGCATGGATGGAATTTCGGCGTTGCCGTCACTTCGAGCCGCAGCCCCCGGCACACGCATCGTCATCCTGACCGTCTTTGACGACCACGACAAAGTGTTTCGCGCGGTTTGCGCCGGCGCGGACGGTTACCTTCTTAAGACGTCGACGGTCGAGCGAATCGGAGAAGCGATCCGGGAGGTTGCCAGCGGCGGAGCGTCGATGAATCCCGAGATCGCTCGGAAGGTTCTGGACGTTTTCTCCGGCAAACGCGAGACGCACAACGGCCCCGCATTGACTGATCGTGAAACCGAAGTTCTGCGGTTCGTCGTTAAAGGCATGACCAAGAAAGAGGTCGCTGCAGAACTCGACTTAAGCCGTCACACCGTCGATTCACATTTGCGCAACATCTACCAGAAACTGCATGTGAATAATCGAGCCGGAGCGGTCGCTGCCGCTCTACGTGAAGGTCTTGTTTAAGGCTTTGCAGCCAATTCCGTCGTCGAAGGTGCCGAGTTTTCCGCTGCATCTTCGATGCTTGCATCACTTTCTCCTGAGTGCTCCGCGAAGCTGGCGATGCACGCGAGAAATCCCTCTCCATAGTCGGCGAGTTTCTTGTCGCCAACGCCGTGAACCGCTCGCATTTCGATCAGCGTCGCCGGTTGCTTTGCGGCGAGTTGCCTTAACGTCTCATCCGTGAAGACGATGAATGCCGAAACTCCGGCCTGTGCAGCCAGGTCTTGTCGCAGGATTCGAAGTTCGTCGAAGAGTTCGCGATCGACGCCTTCCCAGCTTGCCTTCTGTCGGGTCACCCGTTTGCTGAGTCGAGTCTGCGAATCGCTGCTCCGAAGCAATGTCGGAGTCACTTCCCCGCGAAGCAGTTCGCCGCCTCGCTCGCCAACCGCCAGGACGCTGTACTCGCCTTCGCGAATGAGAAAATCTTGAGAAACCAGTTGCTCGATCCAGTCGCGAATCGTCTGCACTGGTTGATCTTCCAGAAGCCCCCAGGTCGTCAGCCGATCGTGTCCGTTGCTGCGAACTCGCTTGTCGCGCGAACCTTTCAGAACCATCGCCGTGTATTCGCCACCGTATCGCTGTCCCTGTCGAACGACGCTCGAAAGAATC
>JBLFXD010000155.1:0-10518 GCA_047611045.1 Planctomycetaceae bacterium
TCGCTGAGTCGAAAATTCGCGATCATGAAAGTCGTCCAGGAAGCCAAAACGGAGACAACGAAATGGCTGAAGAAACGTTCGGTCGAAACGAGTGACTTTTCGTGGCAAGGCGGCTATGGAGCGTTCTCCGTGAGTCAGTCAAAGATTTCGCAGGTCAGACAGTACATCCTCAATCAGGAAGAGCATCATCAGCGGATGACATTTAAGGACGAGTTGCGAGAGTTGTGTCGACGGCACGAAATTGAAATCGATGAACGATATGTTTGGGATTAGGGCCGTCCCGTTGGGACTTGGTCTTCAAGAAGGGAAACCAACCCAAGGCGTTGCCTTGGGCTGTCATAGGGCTGACCCTTCGGGCCGGAAGGAGAGACCCAGCCCGATATCATACGTTCGTCGCTATTTCTTCTTCCTGCCGCGTTTGCCTTTGTCGGTGCCGGGCATTTTGCTGGGGTCGTATTGCGGGTTGGGAGTTGTCGGGACTGGGGCGTTTACTTCTTTTCGCCAGGCGAGCATCGCGTTGTGGAGTTCCTGGCGTTTGTCGTCGTGCGATTTTGAAAGGTCGTCCTGTTCGCCGATGTCGTCGTGGAGGTCGTAGAGTTCCTGGCGGCCGGTTTCGAACCATTCGATCAGTTTCCAGCGGCCCATTCGGATCGCTCCGGCGGGAGTCGTGCGGAACGGGCCGCCGTGAGGATCTCCGGAACCTTGCAGGTAGCACGGGAAGTGCCAGAACAGCGCCGGGCGGTCCAGCGAGGCGCCGGGTGCATTCAGGAGTGGGGCGAAGCTGACTCCGTCGAGTGCGTAGTTTTCCGGACGATTCGTGCCGGTGACTTCGAGCAGCGTCGGATAAAAGTCGACGCCGATCACCGGCTCTTCGCATTTGGTGCCGGGCTTGGTGACGCCCGGCCAGCGGACGATCATTGGTTCGCGGATGCCGCCTTCGTAGAGCATGCCTTTGCCGCCTCGCAGCGGGTGATTCGAGGTTGCGCCGAGGTAGCCTCCGTTGTCCGAGAAGAACAGAACGATTGTGTCGTCGGCCAGTTTGAGTTCATCCAGTTTTGCTAACACGTCGCGGACGCTGTGGTCGACGCTTTCGACCATCGCGGCGTACTTTGCGTTTTTGTGGTGCTCGGGTTTGGGTTTCGCCTCGTACTTCTTCACAAGGTCCTCGCGGCCCTGAATCGGCGTGTGGACGGCGTAGTGAGTCAGGTAGAGAAAGAACGGACCTTCTTTGTTAGCGTCAATAAACTTGCAGGCTTCGGCAGTCAGCCGGTCGGTCAGGTATTCGCCCGGTTCTTTGTTGACGAGGTTCGGATAGTTGTACGGACTGTGGTATCCGCCGCCGCTGGGACTGCCCCATTCTTTGCCGGCGATGTTGACGTCGAAGCCTTGCGTCGTCGGGTCGGCTCCCAGGTGCCACTTGCCCATCGACGCGCTGACGTAGCCGCTCGTGTGAAGTGATTCGGCGATCGTGACGAACTCATCCGCGAGCACTGTCTTGTTCGGAGTCGGGTCGAGTTTCCGCTGAGTGTTGTTGCCTCGCTTAGGATCTCCGACGGTGTAGATGCCGTGCCGCGGTGAGTACTGACCGGACATCAGACACGCTCGACTGGGAGCACAATTGGGAGCACAGGCATAAGCATCCGTGAAGACGAGACCTTCGGAAGCGAGACGGTCGATGTTGGGTGTTTCGTGATTGTCGCTGCCCATGAATCCGACGTCGGTCCAGCCCATGTCGTCGATGAAGAAGAAGACGATGTTGGGCTTCCTGGACTGCGACTTCTTCGAACCTGAGTTTGCAGCCAACGCCATCGACACGAGGAGCACGTTGATTGCGATCAAGGCCGCAAAGGTTCTGGCAATTGACCGCGTTCGTTCTGGCTGCCGTACAGAGATGAGCATGGCGATTCTTTCTTCACGTTGACGATTCAGTTTTCCAAAGTGGCGATCAAGGTGATTGCAATCGCTCGTGCTACTTTGGCTGACCGAGAACTTTCTGCAACCGAGCGAACTCAGAGAACCGAAATGCGTGGCCATAGTCGCTATGAATCGCCTGAAATTTTTGAGCCAACCCTTTTCCGCGACGCGGCTCTTGTTTAGAGTTCTTGGAACAAACGTTTTCGCAAAGTAAACGAAGTGCCTCACGCGACATTGTCGGTTGTGAGATCGTTTGCTTGCCAGGTAGGACACACTGTTGTCCCACCTGACAGAAAACGCGGGATTAGCAGTCTCCATCAATCTTGTGAGCGTCGATAAGAATCGGCAGGATTGGTTTTGTTGTGGCAGACCAGCCACGCTGGGACACAGTTTTATTTGCAGACAGAATGGAAGGAAGTCGACGCATGGCCTTTAAGAAGTCGCCTCGCAAACCGAAGGCCGAGCCAGAAGGCCCGGTAAATCTGACGAACACCCTGGGGCTGATCGAAAAAGCTTTCGGTCAGGGCGCCATTATGAAGCTCTCGGATGAGCGTTCCCAGGCCATCTCTGGCATTAGCACTGGTGCGTTGTCCCTGGACCTCGCACTAGGCGGTTACGGTTTTCCTCGCGGTCGGATCATCGAACTGTTCGGGCCTGAATCGAGCGGTAAAACGACGCTCGCTCTGCATGCCATCGCCAGTGCTCAAAAGGCTGGTGGAATCGCCGCATTTATCGATGCCGAGCACGCGCTGGATCCTTCATGGGCCAAGCGACTGGGCGTCAATCTGGAAGACCTGCTGGTCAGCCAGCCGTCGTACGGTGAAGAAGCGCTGGCGATCGCCGAGATGCTGATCAAGTCGAACGCTGTCGACATCATCGTTGTGGACTCGGTGGCGGCACTGGTTCCGAAGGCGGAACTGGACGGCGAGATCGGCGACACGCACGTTGGCCTGCAGGCTCGAATGATGAGTCAGGCTATGCGAAAGCTCACGGGAGCGATCGCCAAGTCCAATACGACCGTCATTTTCATCAACCAGATTCGTGAGAAGATCGGTGTGATGTTCGGCAGTCCGGAAACGACTCCTGGCGGACGCGCGTTGAAGTTCTACAGTTCGGCTCGAGTCGATGTTCGTCGCATCGCCACCCTGAAAGAAGGCGACGACGCGGTCGGCATCCGGATGAAGGCGAAGATCGTCAAGAACAAGGTCGCTCCACCGTTCCGGATCTCCGAATTTGACATGCTCAGCCGTTGCGGGATCAGTCTGGAAGGCGACCTGATCGACATGGGCGTCGACGATCGGATCGTCCAGAAAAGCGGTTCCTGGTTCAGCTACGGCGAGACGCGTCTCGGCCAGGGGCGAGATAAAGCTCGAATCTTCCTCGAAGAAAACCCTGAGATCACCGCTGAGATCAGAGCCAAAATTCTGGTGGCACGTGGTCACGAGGATCTGCTGAACCCAGCCGACGCCGCAGCCGAAGAACCAGCCGAAGAACCGGCACAGGAAGAAGCTAAGTAAAACGGGTTTGACCTTCTGTTCCAGAAGAGGGTCGATTCGGCCTCTGATTACGGGTAAAAGTTACGAGCCGGCACGGAGAGCAGTTTGCTCCCGAGTCGGCTCGTCGCTGTTTACGGATACTGTTCTTCGAATTCGGATTTCAGGAGAAGCTCAAGTGGAACCTTCCCGGACTGCATCTTTGCATCTGCCTGTCCGGCGTTGCCGTTTCGTTTGTCTTGGATTCCTCGCGCTCGCGATTCTCGCCGGAGGGGGTAGGGCAGCAACCGCTCAAAGTTCCGCTGACATCTTCGCGGCAATCGAGGATTCCATTTCGGATGTTGTGGAGAAAGCTGAAGGTTCGATCGTTGCCATTGCCCGGATCCCCATCGCCTCCGAGCCGCTCGAGCGACAGGGTGCTCGAGACCCGTTCGGTCGGCGTATGGATTTGCAGCTGACTGGTCCGCTTGCTTCCGGGTACATCCCGAAGAATCCGGGAACGGGAATCCTGATGGCCTCGCCAGACAATCCGCGACAGAGGCTGATCCTGACCAATTACCACGTTGTTCAAGGCGGGCAGCCGTTTCGCAATGACGGCATCATCAGATCGGAAAGTCGGATCGCTGTTCGTTTCAGCCGAACTCAGGCGGCATGGGCGACGATCTATGCTGCCGATCCTCGCAGCGATCTGGCGGTCCTGGCATTTGATCCTTCTGACATTGAATCGGCTCCGGCGGACATTCCCGTGATCCGGCTCTCGGATGACGCGCGAGTTCGCAAGGGGCAGTTTGTGATCTCGCTGGGAAATCCTTACGCGATTGCTCGTGACGGATCACCGAGTGTCAGCCTCGGCATGATCAGTAATATCTCTCGATTTCCATTTTCCGAGACAACACCCGACAGAGAGACGATCCATCATTTCGGAACGTTGTTGCACGTCGATACTCGGCTTGGACTGGGTGCGAGTGGTGGAGCATTGCTTAACCGAAACGGTGACCTGATCGGAATGACGACGTCGTTGGCCGCTTTAGAAGGCTATGAAACGTCGGTTGGCTATGCGGTCCCGTTGAATTCTTCGATCCGGCGAATCGTTGAAGACCTGCTGCGAGGATACGAAATCGAGTACGGATTCCTCGGCGTGGTTCCCGGTTTGCCGCAGGATGTTAAAGCGACATTCGGCAGCGTCACGCGAGAAACACGAGGTGTATCGATTCGGACGGTTGTCTCCGACTCACCCGCTTCCCGCGCAGGACTTCGCCAGAATGATATCGTGCTTGCTGTTAACGGTGTTCCAATATTTGAGCCGATCGACATCCTCAGAGAGGTCGGGTTGCTGGCTCCAGGTTCGACAGGACAGCTGAGAATTATTCGAGCAAGCGACGGTCGCGAAAAAAACGTGGATGTCCCATTGGCCAAGTGGCCTCGTCGGCATGTCGATCGGATCATCGTTTCGAACGATCGTTATCCGCTCTGGCGCGGCCTGAAGATCGACTGGCCGACGTCACGCACTCGGCATTTTGATTTCGATCGCCCGTACCCGCGCGCGATTGTCGTCGACCGAGTCGAACCGGGCAGTCCGGCGGAGATCGCCGGGTTGCGAGAAGGTGATTTGCTGACGGAAGCTCATGGTTCAGACGTTGAAACACCGCAGCAGTTTTTTAAAGCCGTCGCAAGCGCGAATGGTGCCGTCCAGGTTCGACTGGTCGATGGCAGTCGAGAGCCGCTGATTCGCACGATCAGTCCCGGCAAGTAGCAACGTCGCAGCCTTTGTTCTTGTGGAACCTTCAGGTGTTAAGTTGACGGTTCGAACTCGCGTTCTGATTCAAGTTTCGATTGTTCAACTTTCATGGTCGGTCAGCGTCGAAAAAAGCAGCGTTCGAAGAAGGCTATGATGGGCAACCATCAGAAGTCCTGGCTTCACGGTCGCAATGCGATTGTCGAGACGCTTGAAGCCGGTCGGTGGCTGCCGAATGAACTCGTTCTGTCGGATCAGCTGGCTGAAGAAATCGTGAAGCCGATCATCGATTCGGCATCGGTGCTGCAGGTTCCTTTTGAAATTGTTCCACACGAACGAGTCGCTCAGCTTTGTGGCGCAAGGGATCATCAGGGCGTGATTGCCCACATGCCGCCGTTTCCTTACTTCGATGTTGAGTCGGTCATCGAGCGAGCGACTGACCCGGTCACGTTTCTGATCCTCGACCGCCTGCAGGACCCGTTCAACTTTGGGTCGGTTTGCCGCAGCGCCAGCGTGTTTGGTGCCGACGGTGTGTTCGTTGCGGAAGCCGGGCAGGCGGAAGTCAACAGCCAGGTGGCTCGCAGTTCAGCGGGCGCGATCAACCGACTGAAGATCGCTCGTGCCGAAAGTCTGATTGAAACAGCTGACCGGCTGAAAGCTGCAGGAGTTCGAACGATCGCCACCTCGCCGCACGCTGAGCGGCGGATCGACCAACTCGACTGCACGCAGCCGCTGGCGGTTGTCATCGGAAACGAAGGCGCGGGAGTCAGCGACGAACTGCTCGAACGTTGCGACGAGCTGGTGACGATCCCTCAGGCAACGGGCTTTGAATCTCTGAACGCGGCTGTGTCGACTGGAATCGTTCTTTACGAAATCCATCGGCAACGCACGACTTAATAAGTCATTACAGCGGGCGGCGAGCGAGGCTGAACGATTGCCCGGTCGGGCCTTTGGCCGACTGAGTCGCCAGCATCAAAGCCAGAGGCACGACGTCTTCGGGAGCTTTGACCCACTCGCTGGATATTCCGGGGTGAGCCTGATCTTTCGGAAAGATGTCAGCGGTCAGTTCCGTGTAGACAGGGCCGGGGATTAGTTCGTTGACGGTCACTCCGGCTTCCCAGAGTTCCAGAGCCAGGCATCGGGTCAGCATCCAGACTCCGGCTTTGGACACGTTGTAAGAACTGTTCTTGGCACGAGGCTGGTGGCCCATCCCTGAGCCCACGTTGATGATCTTTCCTCCGCCGTCAGTTTTGAGATGCGGCAGGGCGGCGCGAGCGCAGAAGTAAGTGCCCAGCAGGTTTATCTCGACCACCTGTTGCCAGGCGTCGGGATCGTCCTCGCCGACCAGTGTGCGTTCGAGACCTCCGCCTGCGTTATTCATCAGAATGTCCAGGCGACCGAATTCGCTGATCGTTCGTTCGATCATCGATTCGACAGAGGAACGATCGGAAACGTCACAGGTGACGGCGAGTGATCGGCCGCCCGATTGCTTTATTTCGGCGGCGACCTGATCGATTTCCGATGCCGTGCGAGCGGTCACGCAAACGTTTGCCCCGGCTTCTGCGTAGGCGATGGCGATCGCTCGGCCGATGCCTCTCCCCCCGCCCGTGATGATCGCAACCTGACCGGCCAAAGGCAGCTGTGAATCGGAGTCCGTCGTCGTCATAATCGAGCCTCATGGTTTGCGTGGCAAACGGTTCATTCCAGAAGTTGCTCGGTTTCATACCGGGCCTGACGACGGATCTCCACCATGCTATCTCCGCTGGAAGGAACACTCGATTGACCAGGTGCCCGACGATCATCTTTGTGACCCTGCTTGGAATGCTGGTGAGCCGCGACGGGCTGACGGTTGCGGATGAAAAACCCAAACCCCAAAAGCCAACCCCGTTTGTCGATCGAGTGATTTCTTATCAAATCGGCTCAGGCGGAGGGCAGGGCGAGGACAAGCTGCCCGAGATCGTGTTGGGACCACCGAAAGGCGGCGGCAAACTGATGGCCGGCAAGGATGTGTTCTCGCTCGGTGAAGGCGGCGTCATCGTCCTTGAGTTTGTCGACAATGAAGTCTTCGACGGCAAAGGCCCCGACCTGATCGTTTTCGAAAATCCCTTCCTCGCCGAACCCGGCAACGATCCAGACTATGGATTCTTCGAACTCGGTAAAGTCGAAGTCAGTCTCGACGGGATTGTCTGGCACGAGTTCTCGTACGACACGGCGTCAAAAGAAAACTGCGCTGGCTATAAGCCCGTGATTGCCAACTCAGAGAAGAACAAAATTTCCCCGACCGACGTAAAGAAGGCTGGCGGCGACCTGTTCGATCTGAAGCAGCTCGGCCTGAAGGTCATTCGATTCATTCGAATCACGGACATCCAGAGCTTCGGCGGCAAGAAGGGATCCGCCGGCTTCGATCTGGATGCGGTCGTTGCGGTGAATTCTCGGAAACGCGTGAACGACAAGAAGTGAGTTTCTATGACGTTGCCGGAACATGCCATCTGCTCGCTGATGATTGCGGAACTTGGAGTTCGGCAGCGGCTTGGGTTGCGAGGTGTTCTGGTCGTTGTCGCTGCTGGAATCGCTCCGGATCTGGACACGGCCGCGAAGCTGTTTGGCGATCAATACTTCTGGAAGCTGCACCACGCGCTGGGACACAGCATTCTGTCGATCGTTGCGATCTCGGCAGTGAGTGCATCAGTTGGAAGCGTCGTGTTGCGGCTGCGGAATTTCGGTTTGCTGTTTCGTTGGTCGCTGCTGGCGACCGTGGCGCACTGCCTGACCGACTCGCTTTACTGGTGGGGCATTCAGCCGTTTTGGCCGGCGCACTCGTACGAACTCTGCTTCAAGCTGATCGAGTATCTCGACCTGTTCGTCCTGACGATCTGGCTCGGCGGCGCAACGTGGCTGTTTCGGTCGTCAAAGAAGGCATCGGCAACCAGCGGGCGTGTCGCTGCAGTGACTCTGAGCACGTTTACCGGTTACGTGTTGCTGCGAGCGATCCTGCCGAAGCCGACCGGAGTGTTTCACCTGCTGACCGGAGGCTGGATGTACGCCGCGCCGCAGGGGACGCCGGTGCTTGACTGGTGGTGAGCTGGCGGCAGCCGAGCCGACGTTCAGACTCAGAGCTGGGCAGTCGCGGATTGCTCGTCGGCCGCCGGGCTTGTTAAGGACTCAGCCGATTCCGTCGCGGGAGCAAAGGCCGCTGGAACTTTCGTGGCAAGCGTCATCTCCAATGGCGTCACCGATGGGAACTCGGCCCTGCAATGCTTTGTTCCAGACGACTTTTCCGTCGCGGCTATTCAATCACTTCCATTGTCAGTGACTCCGTGTCAAAAACGGAATAGTAGGTTCCCAGGTGCAGCCAGGATTTGTTGGGGACATCCCAGGCCGGTTGCAAGCTGAAGACCGAGGGGTCGCCTTCCCAGTTGACGATTTCTTTTCCGCCAATCTCTACCCGCACTGAGCGTGGTGTTACGCGAAGTGTCAATGCAACGGGAGTGTCTATCGGCAGCACATTCTTGATTCTTCTGGTAGTCGGGTTGTTCTTGATCTTGCTGCCAGAAATCAGTTCCAGACCGCTGACTGTTCCCCCGTAGGCGTCCAGCCCCAGCAGGCAGGGGTGACCATCGACGGGAAAGATCATCGCATAGGTGTCGGTGCCCCAAGTCCGTTTGATTCTCGCCCGGATCACGTAGGAACTTGGCAGATCGACCGGAATCTGGAGTTTCAGGCACTTGTCCTTGTTGGAACAGATCGGACCATTCCACTTTCCCCAGATTCCATGCACCGCATCCAGTTTCGGATTGACCGTACGCAACAGATCGATACGGCCATTCTTTCCTGCCACGACCCTGGCGGGTGACTTGCGATACGGCGTCGGATCGATAGGAAGGACGTTTTCAGCCAGTGTCGGGCGAAAGAACACAACGCTCCCGTTCGTGTGGTCCGCCATGTTGAATGTGCCCTCAGTAATTGTCTTCTTGATGGAAGCGTTTCCGACATTCTGGTGCAGCACTTTGAAGCGGTCGCGATCAACGATCTCGTGAATGATGGCCGTATGATGCACGAGAGTAGACGCCTTGCTGCCCTTCTTCTTGAACGTCGCGTACTCGTACTGCACTATGTCACCTGGCAACAACGCTTCATTGGGTCCCAGACGCCGTCCCCAGTCGTACAGTCCAATGCGCTGGCATCCGGCGTGCTTGAGAGCTTCAGTGGCTGCGGTCGCACAGATACCCGTGCCAATCGTCCTGCCGCGGAACGATGCGACAAATTTATCAACGGCGATGTTTTTCGGCGGCAGGTTCGCGGACACGGTCGCGTCTGAGGCCTTGATTTCTGTTTTGACAACCTGCACAGGCTCGGCCATTTGCTGATCGAAAACCAGCAGGCTCAGCTCAAGCACATCGGCCTCTTTGTTAGCTTTGAACTCGCCGGTCAACAGCACATCGTAGACGGGACTTTTCTGCCACCGTTCGACCGGCTTACGCCTCGGCCTGGCCAGCCACGTGAATCGATCGTCCGTGTCGTCGTCAACCGCCTGGAACACCCGCCGTCAGCAACTGAGCAACGACTTCCGTTTCGATCGCCGCAGTCAGCCGCCACTGCCGATTGAACTCGGCAGGATCAGGCAACGACACCAGTACGGTTTTGCCCGACAACGATCGGCAAAGCAGCTCCATGTCGGCCTTGATTGCCTTCTCCAAGCCTGGATATTCTGCCCGGCTGGCGGAGCAAAGCGACAGGCACAGAATTGTCAAAACTCCGAATCGGAACGCCGATTTCATGTTGCACACCATTCGATGAGACGAGTCATTGGAGATTCGCCAGGATATTAGAATCAGTCACTTTCAGCTGAATCACGCTGGGACAGGAAGACTCATCATACGGGAACAATCAGAAATCGCCGGTCCCATTTTCATGGAGTGGTGATGGTGAGGCATCCGACTGCAAGCGGTCAACCCACCCGCATGCTTCAGTCTGACGTCATCAGATACATGCCTTTTTACTGGCCATGATCCAGTCCCTGCGGGGCAGCATTCTTTTTCATGCGGCTCTCAAGTTCTGCACGGGACCTGGCTCGTGCTGAGAGAGTGATTCCATGCAGAATGGACATCGCGGTGTTTTTGTCGGCCTCCGATATTCCGTCTGGAGAGAATCCAACGCTAAAGGCTCGCAGATTCTTTAATCGGCTGAGTGCAACTGCATCGGAAAGCCGGAAGCCCCTCCCAACGTCTACGCCAAGCACTTCCAGCGATCGGACACTTGCCAGAGCCCGTAGAACTGAAGGATGCATCGTTGCATATTCGGTGGTCTCAAACAGTTTCAGTTTGCCGTCGAGCCTCCTGATTGCCCGTTGAGTTGCTCGATTGACAGGCTGCTGCG